>SLFT01000343.1 GCA_007124105.1 Candidatus Hydrogenedentota bacterium
GAACCTGAGCCTGAACCTGAACCTGAGCCTGAACCTGAACCTGAACCTGAACCTGAACCTGAACCTGAACCTGAACCTGAACCTGAACCTGAGCCAGAGCCCGAACCAGAACCTGAGCCTGAGCCTGAGCCGGAACCAGAACTTGAACTAGAACCAGAACCTGAGCCTGAGCCGGAACCTGAACCGGAACCCGAGCCGGATACTATCGTATCTGTGGAACAGCAGTTACATCATGAAGTTGTGCCTGGGGATACGCTGACAGGATTGTCGCGACGGTATGGTGTGTCCATGGAAGATATCATGAAATGGAACGACCTTCGTGATACGAATATCCAATTGGGCGCGACACTACGGATGTTCGCGCTGGAACCGGCGGAGGAACGCGAGCAGGATGCGGAGTTCGAAGAGACGCCCGACGAGGACAGCGCTATCGAAATAGAAGTCTCGCAGGAGGATGTTGATAATGTAGACATGTCAGCGGACGCAGGCGTGGACGAAGAAATAGACGTGACGGATGATAAGGAAGTTGCTCCTGCCGAAGACCATGGTGACGTAGAGACGCTGGTTGTAGAGGACGCGGTGTCCGTATCGGCGCCTGCTGATGAGGATGCGGAGGAAGAAATTGCCGAAGGTGAAGACAAGGCGCCGGATACGGTTGCCGCTGAACCAGCGCTTCCCATGGATGACTTTTATCAGGTCGCGTCTGTTCAGCCGCCAAATACTGTGCAGCGTGAATACACGCCTGTCGGAACGGTTCCGTTGAGCAGTATCGCGGAATCTTTCGGCGTCGCCGTGGACGATATCAGAAAATGGAACGGTCTTGATGCGCATATAACAGAGACTGCAACACCGGTAGTTGTTTATTTGCCCGTGGCCGCTGAAACCGACGATGCCGACGATGCGGCGCCTGCCGAGCCAACGCCCGCCGAAACCGTGGAACCGACTGACACGGAATATACCGTCCACGTGGTGCAGACTGGCGACACGTTGCATAATATTGCGCGACGCTATAATACCACTACTGACACGATTATAAGGCTCAATGATATCAAGAACCCCAATGTTGTTGTGCTGGGCAGCGAATTGAAAGTGCCCGCGCTACGCTGACAGGTTTCGGCGGACTTGCGTGTTTCTTGCCAATCGTTGCGACACACCATATACGCGCTTTTTTGAATAGATAGTGGCGCGAATTCACGAAGAAAGGATTTTCGATAATGCGGTACAGGGCCCTCGGAAAAACGGATATACAACTGCCGGTTGTATCTTTCGGCGCATGGGCCATTGGCGGCTGGATGTGGGGCGGTACGGATGATGACGCCGCAATACGCGCCATACACGCCGCCATTGACCATGGCGTTGTCTGTATTGACACCGCGCCCATTTATGGCATGGGACACAGCGAGTCTGTTGTCGGCAAGGCTGTCGCTGACAGACGGGACAAGGCGCTTATTGCCACCAAATGCGGATTACGCTGGGACGCGGACGAAGGCCAGTTTTTCTTTGAGAGAATGGACGACGACAATCAACCGGCGCGGATATACAGGAATCTGCGCCCTGCATCGGTGCGCGCGGAATGCGAAGCCAGCCTGCGGCGCATGAACGTTGACCATATTGACTTGTATCAATGTCATTGGCCGGATGAAACGACCCCTGTCTCGGATACCATAAGCGTTTTGCTGCAACTGCAACAGGAAGGGAAAATCCGCGCTATTGGCGTAAGCAATTTTTCTACTGCAATGATGGCGGAATGCTTGGAACACGGCCGCATTGAAAGCGACCAGCCCAAGTATAACGCGCTGGACCGAAAAATTGAGGCCGATATATTGCCGTTCTGTCGGGAACATGATCTCAGCGTGTTGGCTTACAGCCCTATCGAGCAGGGATTGCTCTCGGGCAGGGTGGTGCCGGACCGCGAGTTCAAGGAAGGCGACCAGCGCAGCGACAAGCCCTTGTTCTCACGGGAAAACAGAGTGAAGATACTTGATATGCTTGAATCGCTGCGACCGGTTGCCGAGGCGCACGATGCTACGTTTACACAACTGTTTATTGCGTGGGTGATTGCGCAGCCCGGGATTACCACTGCACTGGTCGGCGCGCGCACCGACGAACAGGCAATCGAAAATGCCGCCGCTGGAGATATTGTGTTGTCCGATGCCGAGGCCGCAACCGTCCGCGACGCTGTCACGGCAATAGAACTGAATCGTTAGCATCGAAACAATAGCGGCCTTCTCCTACCACTGCGAATGCCGCCCGTAATACAAAACAAATGGCTAACCACCAGCCAAAAACCTCAAAAGTGAACCGTAGGGTGGGTGAAGCGAAGCGCAACCCACCGTTGTGTTACAGCACTAACAGTTACGAAATTGACGGTGTAGGTTGTTCGCGCTTTAGCATCAAGACGGCTGCGCTGGCCCGGCACACAAAAGCATGAACAACATATCAGATAACAAGAAAATACGCGCATTTCAATCCAGGGAGAACAATACATGTCCGATACAATTCGCTGGGGAATTCTGGGTGCGGGAAACATTGCCCGTCAATTCGCCAAAGGCCTGGCGGCAGCGCCGGGCGCGGCCCTGGTCGCTGTAGGTTCGCGTACACAGGAGAACGCCGACCGCTTCGCCGATGAGTTTGACATACCCAGACGTCACCCGTCCTACGCGTCGCTGGCCGATGACCCGGAAGTGGACGCCATCTATGTTGCCACGCCGCATCCCATGCACAAGGACAACACGATATGCTGTCTGGAAGCGGGCAAGGCGGTGCTCTGCGAGAAGCCTTTTGCCATCAATCGCCGCGAAGCGGAAGCGATGGCGGCTTGCGCGCGGGCTCAGGGGCGCTTTCTGATGGAAGCCATGTGGACCCGGTTCCTGCCGACTGTGGTCAAAACACGCGAATGGCTGGCTGCGGGCGTGATCGGTGAACCGTTGATGGTGCGCGCCGATTTCGGATTTCGTGCCGGATACGATGAGGAAAGTCGCCTTTTTGCGCCGGAAATGGGTGGCGGCGGCCTGCTCGACGTGGGCATATACCCCATTTCACTCGCGGCGATGGTGCTGGGAACACACCCCGAGCAAGTTGCGGCGTTGGCAACGCTGGGGCCAACCGGCGTGGACGACCAAAATGTGGTCTCCTTCCGCTACGCCAACGGCGCCATGGCTATAACGGCCAGTGCCATAAGAACAAATACGCCGCAGGACGCCCATATCATCGGCGCCGAGGGTTCAATTTATATTCATTCACCCTTCTGGAATGGCAGTACGGTCACGCTTTCCGTAAATGGCAGGGAACCGGAAACGCTGGAATTGCCGATGCGCGGCAACGGATATAATTACGAGGCGGAAGCGGTAATGGCATGTATGCGCGACGGCAAGACCGAATGCGATGTAATGACGCTGGACGATTCCATTGCCATCATGGACATTCTGGATACGGCGCGCGCCCAGTGGGGATTGAAGTACCCCATGGAATAATGAGCGGGCGGGCAATGGTTTCCTGTCCCACTGACCCGGTGTACATACCCATACAACAAAGGAAGAAAAATATGCAGCACCTTTCACTGCCTGGCCTGTCGAAAAAAGTTTCTCCCATCGTACAGGGAACGGTAATGTTGTCCTCGGAGAACGAAGCCGAGGGGTTCGCCCTGTTGGACGCGGTCTTCGAGATGGGATGCAACACCTTCGATACCGCCCATGTATACGGCAACGGCGACGTGGAACGTGTGTTGGGCCGCTGGCTCAATGGCCGGGGCGTACGCGACCAGGTGGTGATCCTTGATAAGGGAGCGCATCACAACGCCGACCGCAGGCGGGTAACGCCTTTTGACATTACAGCGGACATCCATGATTCGCTGGCGCGATTGCAAACGGACTACATTGATATGTACGCGCTGCACCGAGACGACCCGAACGCGCCTGTGGGCCCCATTGTCCGAGCCCTGCATGAACACGCCGAAGCCGGGCGCATTCACATCTTCGGTGGCTCGAACTGGCGCACCGAAAGACTCGAGGCCGCCAATGCCTATGCCGAAGACAACCAGTTAACGCCATTTACCTTCAGCAGCCCCCATTTCAGTCTGGCCGAGCAAATCGAGCCGCCCTGGGACGACTGCGTCAGCATTACCGGCCCCGGCGCGTCCGAGCAGACATGGTACCGGCAGTATCGCATGCCTGTCTTCTGCTGGTCGGCGCTGGCGGGCGGCTGGTTCAGCGGTAGGATAACCCGCGAGATGATTCAGCGGAATGCGGACGAGTTGTGTGTCCGATGCTACAA
>SLFT01000473.1 GCA_007124105.1 Candidatus Hydrogenedentota bacterium
AATACTTTACATAACCTTTCCTTTATGATACAATTGGCGGTTCAAGCGCGTAATGCGATTTGCGACGATCGATATGTTGCATTCAAACGCGCCTTTCTGCAAGCTTATAACCAGCACGACGGAACGTAATTCTTGTTGATGACGGTTCTCGCTTGCGACGCTTGGCAACCCACGAATTACCTAAGAGGAGATTGTATTGTGTGGCTATTATTGTTTGCGCAAGCGCAGGTGTTCGCACAGGAAAGCGGCCCGGTCGCTGAACAGCCCGCCGCGAACCCCTTCGCCAGCATGTTGCCGATGATCATCGCATTCTTTGCGATTATGTATTTCCTGATGATTCGTCCGCAGCAGAAGCGGGAGCGGGAGCGGCAGGCGATGCTGTCCTCCCTGGCCAAGGGAGACAATGTCGTTACCACGGGCGGCGTTTGCGGCAGTGTGGTTGGGTTGTCGGAGGACCGTGTCGTGTTGCGCGTTGATGAAGATGTAACCATGGAATTTGTTCGAGGCGCCATTGCGCAGGTGCTGCCGAAGGAGACCAAGAACAAATAAGCGCGACGCTCTGACAGCGCCGCAATAACAAGTACGCCCCGCGCACGCGGGCAGGTGGAGAAGAAAAAGGTATGTCCAAGCATTTATACAGAACCTTGCTGATTTGGGTCGTTATTGTTGCGGCCCTGGTCCATGTGTATCCGACCGCCGGATGGATGCTGGTTTCCGAGGAAGGTCGTCAGGCCAGACTCGAAAGGTGGGAACAGGAGGATGATGAACTGGCTCGTCGTCGGCTGGGCCTGGTGGAACAAGTTTTTGTGGGAGTGCGTCGGTGGGCGCAGTTCGATCGTGATAAGGTCATCAACCTCGGGCTTGACCTGCAGGGCGGCATCCACATGGTCATCGGTTTCGATATTAACGATTTGCCCGAGGAGACATTAACGGAATATCGGGAGAACAATTATTCGGACACCGATATCGAGCGCGAAGTACAGCAAATTGTGTTGCAACAGATTACGCGGCGCATCAATGAATTTGAAGCGAAAGAGCCTATTGTGCAGGCGCTGGGAACGAACCAGGTGCAGGTGCAGTTGCCCGGCGAACAGGACCTGGAACGCGCCAAGAACCTGATTACCAAAACGGCCCAGATGAATTTTCATATTGTAGCGGGCCCTGACGAGGCGCGCACTGTTTTCGAGGCCGTTCGCGACGCATTCCCAGAGGAGTTCCTGCCCTTTGTGCAGGCATCGTCATTGCGACCTGACCTGCTCACCGTATCGCTTGCCAACTATGATCGCGTGCGTCGGGTAATTACGCGCGCCGAGGAAGCGGGACTTATCCCCGAAGATAAACGCATTACTTTCAGCCAGCCGCCCAAGCCCTATGAACCGCGACAGGAGTATCAGCTGTATGTGCTCGAGCGCCGACCGCTTGCCAGTGGCGCTGGGCTTACCTCCGCCGCCGCGCTTCCTGATCAGACCAACCCGCCCCATTGGCAGATTCTTTTCTCCTTTGGCGCCGCCGCCGCCGCCGATTTTGCTGAGGCCACCGGCAACAACGTGGGACGCGCCATGGCGATTGTACTCGACGACGTTGTTGTGTCCGCGCCTACCATTCGTGACCGCATTGCCGGCGGACGCGGCCAGATTTCAGGCAGTTTCGAGCCGGAAGAAGCGAACGATCTGGCCATTGCCCTTAACTCGGGTTCCATGATTGTGCCGGTGCGCGAAGAGTTCACCCGCACCGTCAGCGCAAGCCTTGGACGCGAGACGGTGCGCCGCGGCGTAATCTCGTCCCTCATCGGCATTGCGCTTGTGGCCGCGTTCATGCTTGTTTATTACATGGGCGCAGGCGTGGTTGCTTTCATCTGTCTGGCGCTTAATGCCATCCTCGTCATTGCCGCCATGGCATATTTCGGCATGACCCTGACCCTGCCGGGCATTGCGGGTCTGATCCTTACCGTGGGTATGGCGGTGGACGCCAACGTACTGATCTACGAGCGTATCCGCGAGGAGCTGAAACTCGGGCATACATTGCTTACGTCGGTAGACAACGGGTTCCGTCGCGCCACCATTACCATCCTTGACGCAAACATTACAACGCTTATCGCCGCAGCCGTGTTAATGCAATTCGGTACGGGTCCCATCGAAGGATTCGCCATTACGCTCAGCATCGGCGTGTGCGCCAGCGTATTTACAGCGCTGATAGTGGCGCGCGCGCTTTTCGACTTTGCTGTTGAAAACCAGCATATCGCCAAACTAAGTATGCTGAGCATTATCCGAAGCGATACAAAAATCCCGTTTATGTCATTCCGCAAAGTGGGGTTCGCTTGCAGTATTGCGGTGATACTTATTGGCGCGGCCATGTTTGGAGTGCGCGGCATGGACAACTTCGGCGTTGACTTCCAGCAGGGCACCAACCTGATGCTGCGCATCGCGAGCGACGATGTTGTGCCGGTCAGCGATGTACGCGCCGCTTTGACGGACGCGGGATTTACTGCGCCCATCGTACAAGAGAGCGGCGGTGCTGAAATAGAACAACAGAACACGTTTATTGTACGTGTTGGTGATATCCCTGAGCAGGTGGCCGCGCTGGACGCGGATGTGGCGACTGTTGACGATGACGACACACTGCTTACCGTGGCGCAACGCATTCAGCACGCCCTGGCGCCGCTGAGCGGCGCCGCAACGCCCGAAGGCGTAATCATCGAAGACGAGCAGACGGTGGGGCCCGCCGTGGGCGCGCAACTGCGTCTGGATGCCCTTAACGCCATTTTCTGGGCGCTGCTCTTTATTGTGGCCTACCTATGGATACGCTTCGAGTTCCGTTTTGCCGCCGGCGCCGTGATTGCGCTGGCCCACGACCTGCTGGTGGCCATCGGCATCTTCTCCTTGCTGGGCCGCCAGATATCCATGCCGGTAATCGCAGCGTTGCTCACCATCATCGGTTATTCGCTGAATGATACCATCGTGGTGTTTGACCGTGTTCGCGAAGACATGCAACTGTACAAGGGCAAGGGAGTGAAGTTCATTGATATTCTCAACGGCGCGGTCAATGCCACGCTGAGCCGCACCCTGCTGACGTCCCTCACAACGCTTTTTGTGGTGGTTGTGCTGTTCCTGTTTGGCGGCGAGGCCATCAATGATTTCGCTTTGGTACTGATTATCGGCGTACTCATTGGCACCTATTCCTCCATATTTGTGGCAAGCCCAATGGTCTACCTGCTCCAGAAGAAGCGGGGCGACGAAGTCTTGCAACGCCCTGTCAGGAAGTCTAACTCAGATAAAACGACCAGCGGTAAAGGCCAGCCCCGCAAGAGCGGCGCTCGCGCCTGAGAGATAACTGTTCAAAAACATTGATAAAGTCGGAGATATAAGCATGTCTTCGGCTTTTTCCGTGTGACTCGCGCTATAAGTTCGACTTGTAAGCAATACGTAAACGTAACGCGGGAACGGTGGACATGGCCTTTGACGGCTATATAATGTTGACTTGAACATGCCGCTTGACGTATAACGTAACGCATGGTACGATAGTGTTTTTGGTGTAAATGTTTCGGTGTTGATAAATTGGCGTCAGTTTCACGGCAACCGACATCAACGCGCGATGCCGGAACAAATCTGTAATGTTTAACCCGAATCTCGATGCCGGACTGATTGTCGAGACGCAAACGGGAGGAGTCAAATCATGTCAGGAGCCGCATTAGTAGCCTTTTCAGGCGTATTTGCTCTCGGTGTCATCTTTTCAATTTTGGGCAGTGTGAAGTTAAAACTTGCCGAAGAACTGGGCATTGACGACGCCAAAGTGGGCACCCTTATTTCCGCGCTCATGTTCAGCAGCCTGATAGCGGTGCTCTTCGTGGGGCCGCTCACGGACATGCTGGGCTACAAAGCGATTGCCATCACGGGATTCCTGGTGGGCGGCATTTGTGTTTGGCTGTTGGCCTCAGCCTTGTCTTACGGCGCAGCGCTTGTGGCATGTTTGCTGTTAGGCATCGCGGCCATGTGCGTAAACACCGTGGGCAATACACTTGGCGCCACGGTGTTGTTTGACGGGCAGGACCCGGCGCGCGCATCGAATCTGTTGAATATTTTCTTTGGCCTGGGCGCCTTTATTACGCCGCTTATCTTGGCCAACCTGCTGGGGATCATCGGGTACAAAATGACCGTGGGGCTTATTGGCACCATTCTTTTTATCCCGATATTCTATCTTCCAGGAGAAAGTGGCGGCACCATACGTGCGGCGTTTCCGGAACCGTTGGAGGGTTTCGTCATCACCGAATCCAT
>SLFT01000433.1 GCA_007124105.1 Candidatus Hydrogenedentota bacterium
AGCTCGAAACTGGCGAGGATGTCCTGAATTTCGTCGCGGGCCTGTTGCGCCACTTGTACGCGCTTTTCCGTGAGCACGTCCGAGCCCAGCGAATTGCCCACAATACGGCGCATGACCGCCTCGGAAATATCGCGTATTGTTTTCTCGCGATCCCGCACCCGGTGCAAATACTGATCGGGGTCGTCAATGCGGTATTGCACCACCCACTCCACGTCAATCACTTTCAAATCGCCTGTCAACATCAAGGATTCGTCGCGATGGTGCGGACGTTTCTCATACAATGTGCGCTCGCGCGCGGCGACCGTGCGAAAACCGAACTCCTCCTTCAACACCCGCTCGGTGGGCACGAAATACCGGCGCTCAATGCCCAGGGGCATTTTGAAATGAAGGCCGGGCGGCGATATGCGCACCACCCTGCCGAAACGTTTTACCACCGCCTGACCGTCCGGCTCCACCGTGTACGCGCTCGTAAGCGCCACGCCCACAAGAAGCAGCACGACAATAACGGCGGCAATAGGAAGCCCCACTTTAAGGGGGCTTGTCTTTTCCCAGTTAATTTTTTCAATCATGTCCCGGATTTGATTCGAGATTTCCGGGGGGTCTCCGTGGCGTCCTGGCATAATACTGGTTCCTTGCTCGCGTAAGGGCGCTTGATGTTTTCAAATCGTTGTCGCAGTATAACAGAGAAAAGGCCTGTTGCCCAAAGAAAGAATGCCTGGTTACAGACGTGAAAAGGAGGGGTGCTCAAGCGTACAATACGCTGGCAGAAAAAGATTAACATAAGAAAAGGGTTTGTGATCATGTTTAAGGTGCTTCTTGTTGCGTTTTGCTCTTGCCTCTTCGCGTTCATATCTTGCGCCAGCCCGCTCGAACCATCAGAGCAGCACCCGTTACCGCCTTATGGGCGGAATATTCCGGACGACTATGCGTTGCTGTATGCGCAGGATTTTTCGACGGAACGCGTACTGGAAGATTTCGAGATGACCGATCCCAGCACATGGCGTCTGGGTACGGATAATGGCGACCATTTCCTTGAACTGTTCCAAGGGGTTGGCGACTATAGGCCGCGCGTACGGTCGCCGCGCTCCATTGCCCTGCTTACGAAAGTGGCTGTGGGCGATTTCATCCTGGAGATAGACGCCGAATCCACCGATATCCATGACGGCGCGCATCGTGATGTCTGCTTTTTCTTTGGCGCCAAGGACCCATCAAACTTCTATTATGCGCATATCGCCACCAAGGCTGATCCCAATGCCCACAACATATTCCTTGTGAACGACGCGCCGCGCACAAACATTGCCGAACAGACCACTGGTGGCGTCGAATGGGGCGTTGGCATTCGTCATCGCATACGTATCGAGCGCACAATCGAGGATGGGAAGATACGCGTTTTCTTTAATGACATGGCCACACCCATCATGGAGGCGACCCATCATCACTTTGACTTTGGCCATGTGGGATTCGGTTCTTTTGATAACATCTGTCGTTTTTACGAGATGCGACTCTATGCCTCCAGCGAAGCGCCTCGACAGGACGACTTCTTTCAGTGACCTGAAGCGGTGCCAGAGGATTTTCAATACAATGCTACAGATAATCCTATTCATTATGTGCGCCTGGGCCTTCGCAGCCCTTGTAATGACGGCCATGTTTTTTCTGGGCCGACGTATTGGCAATATGGGGGTTGTGGATGCCGCGTGGGCGTTGGGCGTGGGAACGCTGGCCGTGGTGTATGCCCTGCTATTCGATGGCGCGCCTATGTCTCGCTGGGCGATGGCATTTTTTGCGGGCGCATGGAGTCTGCGGCTCGGGATGCATATTGTGACAAACCGTGTTATTGGAAAACCGGAAGACGGGCGTTACCGTGCATTGATCGAGGGCTGGGGCGATGATGCGCCGCGCAGGTTGTTTTTCTTTTTCCAGTATCAAGCGGTGTTCATCGTTGTGTTTTCACTGCCTTTTTTGCCGCTCGCGCTTTCACCGGAAGCGCCGGCCGTCTGGCAATTGGCAGTTGCGGCAATGCTGTGGTTTGTTGCGATTCTGGGTGAAACGCTGGCAGACAGGCAGCTGGCGCAGTGGCGCAACAACCCGGACAATCGCGGGCGCACATGCCGCGCCGGACTCTGGCAATACTCGCGCCACCCCAATTATTTCTTTGAATGGGTGCACTGGTGGACCTATGTGGCGCTGGGAGCGACAGCGCCCTTTGGCTGGACAACACTCATCGGCCCCGCGCTCATGCTCTTGTTCCTGTATCGTGTCACGGGCATCCCGTACACGGAAAAACAGGCGTTGAAGTCGCGCGGCGACGACTACCGAAACTATCAGCAAAGCGTGAGCGCCTTCTTCCCATGGTTTCCCCGGAAATCCACCATGGTAGATAACTGAAGGCATATCGCGCTCTTAATCAGCCGTAATGCAATCGTTGGCCTAAACGGCAGGGGTCATTACTCGTTTCACATCCTATGCTCGCTCGGCCAATTTTCGATGTATTGCCATAAGGTTGCCGCCCCGGCTTGACATGGAGTATCCTTAAACGACAATGTTTGATATTAATGCGGCGTTGCCATAGCAACAAGGAGCCTTATGGCCTTGGTTGAAAAAATAACGACTGGCATAAAAAAACTGCGCCACATGAACAGCATCCGTTCGGTAACGTGGCGGCGGTTGCTGCGCGTGATGCCGCAGGTGTATCTTGACTATCGCAGCGGACAGGGAATCAGCCATTCCCTGGTAAATGTCACGTTGGAAGCGACCTACCGGTGCAATGCGCGTTGTGCGTTTTGTTTGGCGGGCAAGGAAGCGCCCACGTCAGACCGGCGCGAACTTTCGGCCTCGGAAGTGGGCGCTGTCGCAGAATCAGTCGCACCGTGGGGGCCGGGATTCTTTATTACAGGGGGCGAACCCTTTATTCGCAAGGATATGCTGGATATATTTGAAGCGATTAAGCGGCACGGTCTCAAGGCCGGGGTCAACACCAATATGTCGTTGGTGGACGAAACGATGGCGCGGGCTCTGAATGACATCGGTCTGAATTATCTTATCGCGTCGCTTCACGGCGCACGCGATATACACGACAAGATAGCCGGAATAGAGATACATGATCGCATACTCGATAATATCGTATGTTTGCGGCGTGTGAGTCCCCGGACGCGCATTCTGGTCAACTGTGTTGTTGCGCCGGAGAGCGTTGCCCATCTGTCCGATGTGGTTGAAGAAACGGCGCGCGCAGGCGTACACGCGTTGACTTTGCAGCATGAAACGTTTATGACCCGGCGTGAGGTGGAAACGCATGAGCGCGTCTGGCGTTCCCTGTTTGGCGAGGAAACGCCCTCTCCCCTTAGCGTACCGCTGCGCGAGACCGAACATTCCGACGGCGCCAACCTTGCCAGAGCTATCGCCGCCGCGCAGGAAACGGGCCGGCGTCTCGGCCTGCCTGTGTTCGTCAAACCCGGCCTTGATGACGCGGCATTGCTCGCGTGGCATGAAGGGCCTTTTCGCCCGGCAGGCCGCTGTTCCTATCTGTATACCGACGCGCGCGTCACTCCTTATGGCGATGTGGTGGCCTGCCAATCACTGCCGCTGGTACTGGGCAATGTGCGCGAGCAGACCCTGCCCGATATCTTCAACAATGACGTCGCCACACGCTTCAGGCAGCGTATTCACGCCAGCGGCGGTTGTATCCCCGGTTGTGCTCGGTGCTGCAAGCTGTATCGGAGTTTCTGAACATGCGCCCTATGTTCCAAAAAACTATGCGAGCGCTGTCGGAAGTGTCCGCAGAGCGAATGTTGCGCTGGATTTTTTGGCTTGCTTTGGCTCATGCGATTATCACCATTCTGCAAGGGATGATGCGATTACCCCTGACAGGCGACGAGTCCCTCTATTGGGATATGTCGCGGCGGCTTGCGCTGGGCTACGCGACCAAACCGCCTGCGGTGGCATACCTGATTCGCGCGTCCACCACCGTGTTCGGCCATGCGGAATGGGCGGTGCGCCTTCCGGGCGTGTTGTTGATGCTGGCGGCGCTCTGGAGCGTTTATCGGCTTTGCTGTCGCATATCAGGTTCGTCTGTGGCGGGCTGGGCGGCCATAAGCGTTTTGCTTCTTGACGGCGGATACACAGGCGCGGCGATAATCGCGGATACCAACAGCCTGTTGTATTTCTGCTGGTTTACCGCTCTTTACGCGTACTGGGAAGCGTTGCGGGGCAGACGGGGCGCCTGGCTTATCCTGGGGGTTATCCTCGGGCTGGGCGTGCTTGCGAAGTACACCAT
>SLFT01000395.1 GCA_007124105.1 Candidatus Hydrogenedentota bacterium
ACAGGATTTGTGGCAGCAGGATAAACCCCCTCTTGAAAAAGACGCCCTATATCTTTTGAGGTCCTTTGTAGAAGAAGGCATTCGTGCCGGACTGCTAAAAGATAAGTATACCGACGCCGGACTGGTTGCCGCCACGCTATGGGCGGGTCTTCATGGACTTGTCCTGCTTGAAATCACCATGCACGAACGCGAGCCGTTTACGTTGAACGTTGCGGGCACATCCTTCCAGCACCGATTTGATACGATAATCAAAGTGTTTCGCGACGGCCTATTGAAAGAGAGCTAGCCGCCAACAGGAAAGAACAGCGCATGGCGAAATCATGCTGATACATGCGCCCGTCGCGCAGGACGGTGAAATTACCACAAGAAACTATAGCCAATCATGGCGGACATGCCACTGGTATTGATGGTTGACCCCTTGGCGAGCCATGAGAAGAGACCGCCCCGGCCCGTGTCGCGTAGTTTCTTCGACGGCGCATAGACGCCCACCAGATGTACCCGATGTTTTTCGTTCACGGCGTGCGACAAACCGGCGGTAAAATGCTGCTCTGTGGTTGCGGGCGCAAGGGCCGCAGTGAACACATTGTTTTCTGTAATGGGCGAGTTGCTGTATGCGTACCCACCCAGCAGCGTCCATCTGGGATGGACGTTCCACTCGACGCCGACCCTGACGCCGTGCTGGTCGCGCCAGTTATAGCCGCCGTCAATAATGGGCGCCCCATAGACCCCAATCTCTTGCCAGTTCATCCATCTGTAATCCACGGCAATTTCTATGTCAGGGGAAACTTTATAGGCAATGCCCGCCTGCACCACTTGCGGCGTGTCCATCGGATGATACAGCAAGTCGCGGTACTTCTTCATGGATTGCGTCCAGTGTCGCGGACTGTAGTTTGCGCCAACAGAAAAGCGTTCCCAGCTGCGATAAACGCCAACGCTTATCCCGGCCCCAAACGCGTTGTCCCATTTGTTATTGTAAGCGGCCGGACGCATGCCCAGTGTAAAGTGGTCGCTGCGAAACCTGGACAACGACAGATGTACGCCAAGTCCCAGCGCCCAGCCGTTGTCAAATTCATGGGCATAGGCGAGTACCCCGCGGATATGTTGATAGGCCTGGCGTCGGTCCCGGTTGCCCTGAAACAGGCGCGTGAAGATATTGCGCGCGTATGGATATTCAATGCCTGAACCGCTTGGAATGAAGATGCCGCCGCCAATTGCGCCCGATTTTACGGGCCAGACCGCGCCTCCCGAAACGATATGCGACATTTCAGTGACTTCCAGCCTGTTGTTGAGCCGGTTGCCAATAACGCCTCGCGGCTCGAAAACAACCTTGCCTATCATCGAATACCAATTAATGTCAAGGCGGCGTTCCAAGTCAACCATCGAAGCGGGGTTCATATAGCTCCAGTAGGCGCTGCGTGGGCTGGCCACACCGCTGGACGCGCGTCCCAGCTGCAACGCGTCGTTCCCGAGAAGAAACAGGCCCTCACCCGCGAAAACGGGCAAACAGACTGCCGTCAGTCCAAGGATCGATCGTATGACCACGCCTGACAAGCGGCAGTTGATAATTGTTATTGCGATAATGAGTCCGGTGTTTCGCATGGTATAGCGTTTTTGGTTGTTCATGTTTTCGGAGTAATCGGTTTTATCCTGGATAAGTCAGCGGTTGCCCATCATCATTGCCGCCACGTCTATCCCGCGCTATGCGCAGGCAGATACTAAGGAGGCGATCATGTCACTGTGATGGTTGCCATGTAAAACGCGCCGTGCATAGTCCACCCGGCGCAATGGTTACGGGAGCATACCCGTTCACGGGTTCAATAGCTTCGACGGGGACTTCGTTCAGGTCGCATCGTTCAATTGTTTTGAATGGGCGGTCGAGTTTGAACCCGTCCTTTAAGGGCGCATCCGTGGGATTCCAGAAACGTATGACGCCGCCGTTCCCGTCGTCCGCGGGTTTGATGGCGGTGACGATTGCGTTGCCCTGTTCGAGGGTGAGGAACGATTTGCGCGGCGTGGGCGTCTTGCTGGTGTGGACTCGGACGGGCGTTTGCATGGCCGCCGTGAGACGCGCCAGCAACGGCAGGTCGGGCTTGTCGCCAAAAGGAAGGAGACCGTATTCGACTACATGAATGCCGGGCAATTGTCCGTCCGGCTCCTCGGGTTTGCCCACGGTTTTTCTGAACGCGCGAAACAGTGTAAGGGCCAGTTCCCGTTGCGGCGTATCGAGCGCGGCGTATTCATGCAGTCCCGCCGGGCATAGCACGGCGAGTCCGCCCCGATCGTCATGCAGGCCGAAGAAAGATGTGAAGGCTTTCTCTTCGTTGACGCGTTCCTGCCACAAGGCGCTTTCCGCCGGAATGGGGATGTCGCGCTGGACAACGGCAAAGGGCGTCTCCGCAAAAGAAACGTCTGTGTCGCATTGGGTAGGGAACAATACGCGCAGCCGATGGTCCGCCGCTGTGTTGTTAATGACAGTCTTCACCTTGATAATGGGGCAGCGCTTTTCGATGGTGATGAAATCGGTGATCTCGAGAGCGCCGCGCCCTCTGGTCCTCGGATCGATTTTTAGCGGCAGAGATAGAACGCGTTCGACGCGGAACGTTGTCCGCAACGGCCCGTTCTCCTCAATACCGGTCGTGACCATGCTGCCATGAGAACGAAACACAATGTCGTCCACGGGGATGCCGCGCGTCCAGCCATCGCCGCAATCGCCGGCGTCTTCATACAGAAACAACCCGTCAAAAGCGGGGCCGCCCGTCCGTTGTACGGACACGCCGCCGCCGCTGTCAACATGCACCTCCACAAGGCCGTTCGATGCCGACAACGGCCCGGTCAACATGCCGCCAAAGGTGCGGGTGGCGTCGTCCGTGCCTTCAATGGAAAACCCGGTCATACCGCATGAGGGCAGGTCGAGTTCCACCGCAATATGGTACAAGTCGCCGCCAACGGTGGTCTCGCGTCCCAGGCTGTCCAGGCGCTTACATTCGATCCCGCGTTCGATGCGCCGATGCTGATAGGGAATCCGATTGCCCGCCACGTCCACCAGATGAAACTTGTTATAGCGTTCGCCGGTGGCCAGGCCGTCGTGAAAGATGTGTCCGGTCTTCTCGCCATAATCGGACGGGAAATACAAGGCGACGTCAAAAATACCCTTGCGCCGCTGCGGCAATGGGTTGTGCGCCACAATATGTTGCCACTGGTCGCCTTCGGAGCAGGCGTCGGCCAGGGACGCCAGCGAACGGCGGATGATCCCATCACCAATGAGGGCGCATTGATCAAAACGGTACAGCATGTCCCGATGCACCTGGTCAATGCTGCACCCGCAAATCGAGTCGTGGGGATGATTTTTAAGCAGATATTCCCAGGCTTTTTCGAGATACGCCCGAGGAGGCGCCACGTTGTTCATCGTCGCGAAAAGCATGTACGGCTCACACCAGTTCTCGAGCAACGCCTGGCATTGGTCATTGCGCTGCTTGATGTCCAGACGCGACGAAATGGTATGCACGATCAGGTATTGGCCGCCCCGCTTGCAGTCGCGCACCGACTCACGCAATTCACCGCGCCGTTCAGGAAGACGGTCCTGGTACTGGAGCAGTTCCCGTCCAAACTCATCAAGACCGCCCCAGATAAATTCCGTGTCTGGATACCGGGTTTGCAGTTCCTTGAACAGACGCGGCATTTCCGGATCAGGACGCTGGTGGTCAATGGCGTCCAGCATCAACACCACCGGCGCCGCGCCACGCGCTTTTTCTTCAGCCAGGTAACCCTCAAAATATTCCTTGAAAGAAGCGTCGCTGAAGTCCGCCTCCTTGATGGGGCGGCGCGCCAAAAAATCAAAGGGCGCGTAACTGCCCTTGTCCACCAGTTTGAAATAGACCATGCGGCTGCCGTCCGGGCCGATCCACACAAACTGAGCGGGGTAGTTTTCGTCCTGTGCGCCCCGCCAGACAATGCCCGTTTTCAGGCCGAAGCCGCTCATGATCATGGGCAGCGCGGCAATATGACCGAACTGGTCCGGAGTATAGGCGAAATCAAGGGGCGTTATGCCCATCTCGCGGCATATACGAAAACCGCGCGCCAGGTTGCGCACCATGCTTTCGCCCGAGGTCAGCCATTCATCGGGAAGATTGTACCAAGGCCCCGCCAGAAGGCGCCGTTCCCTGAGATGCTTTAACAAACGGTCTTTCTGTTCAGGTCGAATCTCGAGATAATCCTCGAGCATAATGGTTTGTCCGTCAAGATGAAATGACGCGTAGGACGGGTCCCGTTCCATCAGGTCCATCACCTCGTCAATCAACTCCACCAGCCACATGCGGAATTCCTGGAATGGTTCGTACCATTCACGATCCCAATGTGTGCCGACACAATAAAAGGCTTTCATAACTCGCTCCTTCTGGTATTTGGAATAACGTCCTACCGGACGACTTCATCATCAGCAAAAAGTTATGGCATGGGGTTGAAGCGTCCATGCGACAATATACGTGTGCAGGGTTACAAAGATTCCGAAAGAGAAACGCGTCTACGTCACAGGGCCCGCTTTCCCCTAAAACGAATACGCTTTGCTGGACTAACCCGGATATTTCGCCAGATTTCTGTTGCACCTGCAAATCCTACATCGCTTCGGACAATGCGCTCAACAATTCCAGGCGGGCGGCGCGAAACGCGGCAATGTCTGTTTCATAGTGGTCAAAATCCAGGATAAGACGCTCCGCCAGTCGGTGCGCGGCATCAGGATTTGTATCCGCCAGCATGCACAATAGTTCATGGTCCACAATCCCGTCGCGCATGGCGGCAAAACGGATGGAACTGAGCGGCCCGTCTTTGCCGGGATACACAATCCACGGATCGCCCGCAGGCAAGTAAGGCGGCCCTCCATGCGGACGTGTGGTATGGGTAACAGGATCGTCAGAAGTCCATTGGTTATAGCCCCAGTGAAGGTATCCCGTGATGCCGTACCGATAGTTTATCCAGTGCAGCAGCCGCGTTTTGATCAGAGGTTGTTCAATAAAACGGTTGGCGTATTCACCCTGCGGAAAAACGCAGGTGTAGAACCACACCTCATCGCCCGCCGCCTGTCGTTCCTGATAATGCGCAAAATCGTCATGCAGGTAGTTTAACTGGGGAACCCATACGTCTATTGAACCCACCAAGTCTTTCGCGTGCGTGGCCTCGATAATGCGCAATTCGGGCGCGTACTCGCGGGCAAGAGCGGCCAGGGCGCGATAACTTCCAAGATTAACCGCAATGGGCTCATCCGCCAGATGCTGCATGTAAATGTCCAGCCACCCCTGCGCTTTCAGGTGCGCTACAAGGGCCGGGAAAAAGGCGCTGTAAAACGTATGGGCCGCTTTTGAGTCCGGCGCAACCGTTTCCGAAACAACGGCGCCGTCGCGTATGACGCGCGTCTGGGCGACAAATTCCGACATCCAGCCTTCTTTACGCCCGCCGATATGACCGCCCTCAATTCGCCCTATCACGCCCTCTTCGATAAAGATATGAACCCACCTGTCGAAGCGGCTGAAGTCAAAGGCCAGCGCGCCGGACGCGTCTATGCTATACGTGGCAAGGTTGAGCGGTGAGATGAGCGCCACATTTTGGCGATGGGCCGCCATACTCCGCGCATACCGGCGCAACAATGCATAGTAGTCATCGGACTCCGGTTCAGGAGTTATGTCCAGATGACGCCATTGCATGGAAAACCAGTTGGTTGCCCACAGACGCGTTTTTTCCACCACAACCGGATACACATGCAAGTTGAGCGAAATGGTATGGCTGAACGTGTCATCACCTGTTATTGTAACTGTGGCGGCATAGACGCCCGGCAGCGTATCCACGGGGACGGACACGGTAATCCACACAGGCTGCGCGTGACCAGCCGACACCGCAACATACGCGTCTTCAAGCAGTACATCAGGGTAATCACAGGGCGGCGGGCACAGCTGATCGGATGATGGACGCTGTGTCGGCCTGTCAACATGAACATAGCCAATAAAGCGTATTTCTCCGTCTTCTAGTGTGTGCTCATCGTCTTCATGCGTGAAGGAAGACACTGTTGCGCGCAAGGTTTCCAAAGCCACAGGCGGACGTACAACCAGCTGGAAATCAACGGTTTCACCACGGGCCGCGTGCGCCGTTGCAGCAGCGCTTTCAACCGGCGCCGCATCGCGAAACACTTTCTCAAGCGGATCAACCGCCCACACATCAAGCGCGTCGTTCCCGGTCGCCGCTATGGGACTCGCCGCCATCATCAGCAACACCGCTACACACGCCAATTGCCCGTCCATAAGCCAACTCCTTTTGATACGCGACACCCCCCCTCTTTTTTTGCGTAAGTCGCCATTGTACGTAATTCCACGGGAACAATCAAAAAAGCCGCGTCGTCTCGTAAACACTGCGTCCGAATAGATTTCGCCCTGTGGATTGGAATCTTACCATGCCACAAGCCGTAAAACGCGTCTGCTTTCCCATTGCCTTGAAATTCTGATATACTTGCCGCGCATAACGATGCGAGACGTCCTGTCGTTGTGTCGGTTGGGGCGATTTCACCAAATCCGCTCCTGGAACGGATACCCGAAAACATCTCCCTGATATTCACAAACAACCAACAGGAAACAGGCAAAACCTATGAGTCACGACCGCCTCTATATTACCGCCGAAGGGCTGGAAAAGATGAAACGTGATCTGGCCGCGCTATGCGAGCGGCGTCTTGTGGTGGCCGATACCATCGAGCAGGCGCGCAGCCTTGGCGACTTGAGCGAAAACGCCGAGTACCATGCCGCAAAGGAAGAGCAGGCAATGGTACACGCAAAAATTCGTGATTTTGAGGACAAGATAGCCCGCGCCGTGGTGCTTGACACCCAGGAACGGGATACCAGCAAGGCCTATCTGGGCGCAACAGTACGCGCGCAAAACCTCAAGACAAACAGCGAAACCACGTTCATGCTGGTCGGCCCCGCCGAAGCGGACATTTCCGTGGGCAAAATATCAGCCCAGTCGCCGGTGGGCAAGGCGTTAATGGGCCGGGCGGTAGGCGATGAAGTAGCGGCGCAAACGCCCGGGGGCGCAATGACATTCAAGATACTCGATATTTCCTACTAGCGCCGCATGTATACGGGCTAAGGCCATTATCGTATAGCGCACCAATAAAAGAAGCCAGAAATAATACAGGAACCAAGATACGTGCCCAAGAGAAAAGACATCAAGAAAATCCTGCTAATTGGAAGCGGTCCGATTGTCATCGGCCAGGCGTGCGAGTTTGATTACAGCGGCACCCAGGCGTGCAAGGCGCTGCGCGAAGAGGGGTATTCAGTCGTACTGGTCAACAGTAATCCGGCCACCATCATGACCGACCCGGAGACCGCCGAGAAGGTCTATATCGAACCGCTCACAGTCGCGTTCCTGGAACGTATTATAGACCGCGAACGGCCTGACGCGCTGTTGCCAACCGTGGGCGGCCAGACAGGGCTGAACCTGTCGGTTGCGCTGGCGGAGCAGGGTATTCTCAACAAATACGGCTGCGAGCTTGTCGGCGCGAGACTGGGCGCCATAAAGAAAGCGGAAGACCGCGGCCTCTTCAAAGAGGCGATGGAACGGATCGGCCTCGATGTGCCGCGCAGCCTTGTGGTGCATTCCGTCGAGGAGGCGCGCGCTTTCGGCGCGGAAGTCAATTATTCCGCCGTGATCCGGCCTGCGTTCACACTGGGCGGTTCGGGCGCGGGACTGGCATTCAACAAGAATGAATTCGAATACGCCGTTCGCTATGGTCTTGACGCCAGTCCCATTACGGAAGTGTTGATAGAAGAATCGGTTATCGGTTGGAAAGAATACGAGCTCGAGGTGATGCGCGATCTCAACGATAATGTGGTGATCGTGTGTTCCATCGAGAATCTGGACGCCATGGGCGTACACACCGGCGACAGCATCACCGTAGCGCCGGCGCAGACGCTTAGCGATAGGGAATACCAGGCCATGCGCAACGCGTCGGTGGCCATCATGCGCGAGATCGGCGTTGATACCGGCGGCTCCAATGTGCAGTTTGCCGTGTGCCCGAAAACAGGACGCATGGTAGTCATTGAAATGAACCCGCGCGTGTCGCGCAGTTCGGCGCTGGCATCCAAAGCGACCGGGTTCCCCATCGCCAAGATAGCGGCCAAACTGGCAGTGGGCTATTCACTTGACGAGATTCGCAACGATATTACCCGCGAAACGCCCGCCTCCTTCGAGCCGACCATTGACTATGTGGTAACCAAAATACCACGCTGGGCTTTCGAGAAATTTCCCGGGTCGCAGGATACGTTGACCGTACAAATGAAGAGCGTTGGCGAGACCATGAGCATCGGGCGCACCTTCAAGGAATCCGTCCAGAAGGCCGTGCGCGGACTCGAGACCGGTCGCGCCGGGCTGGGTTGCGACGGCAAAGCCGGCATGGAAACGCGCCTCGAACTTGAAGACCTTTTGCAGCGCATACGCATTCCAAACCGCGAACGCCTGTTCCAGGTGATGGAAGCATTGCGCAAGGGCGCATCCATGGAACAGATTCACGAAGCGACCTGGTACGATCCGTGGTTCATCAGGCAGCTGCGCGAGATTGTCCAGGAAGAAAAGGAACTGCGCGTCCCGGGCGCGGCGGCGGACGTTGCGGCGGTGTTGCGCGCCAAACAGCTGGGCTTTTCGGACGCGCAGCTTGCGACTCTGTGGGGATGCGCGGAACAGGATGTCCGCGCAAAACGTATCGGCCTGGGCATCCTGCCGGGATACCGGCTGGTGGACACCTGCGCCGCCGAGTTCGAGGCGTATACGCCCTATTATTACTCCTCCTACGACGGCGAGGATGAGGTGCGGCTCACCGACAAGAAGCGCATTGTCATTCTGGGCGGCGGCCCCAATCGTATCGGTCAGGGCATCGAGTTTGATTATTGCTGCGTACACGCCGCCTTCGCGCTGAAGGAAGACGGTTACGAAACCATCATGGTCAACTGTAATCCCGAGACGGTGTCCACGGACTACGACACATCGGACAGCCTGTTCTTCGAACCCCTCACCTTCGAAGACGTGATGAACATCATTGACCGCGTCCAACCGACAGGCGTCATTGTACAGTTTGGCGGCCAGACGCCGCTGAACCTGGCAGAACGGCTTGAAAAAGCGGGCGCGCCGGTCATCGGCACTTCGCCCGACAGCATTGCCCGCGCCGAGGACCGGGAACGGTTCCGCGAGGTGGTGGAAAAACTGCATTTGCTCCAGCCCGCAAACGATGTTGCCACCTCTTTTGAGCAGGCCGCCGTAATCGCTGATCGCATCGGCTATCCGGTGGTGGTGCGTCCATCGTTTGTATTGGGCGGACGGGCCATGGAAATTGTTTATGATCGCGTCGCCCTCGAACGTTACATGACGTATGCGGTGGAAGCGTCCCCAGAACATCCAATCCTCATAGACAAATTTCTCGAAGCCGCTATTGAACTTGATGTGGACGCCATCGCCGACGGCGAAACCGTGGTGGTGGCCGGCATCATGCAGCATATCGAGGAAGCAGGCGTTCATTCGGGCGACAGCGCCTGTATTCTCCCCCCTTATGATCTCGATCCCGCGATTATCGAGCGGGTACGCGAACAAACCCGCGCGCTCGCCCGCGAGTTGCGTGTTATTGGGTTAATGAACATCCAGTTTGCCATCCGCGACAACGATATTTATCTGCTCGAGGTGAATCCGCGCGCGTCGCGTACGGTTCCCTTCGTGAGCAAGGCCATCGGCGCCCCCCTCGCCAAGCTGGCGGCGCAAGTGATGGCGGGTAAGACGCTTGTGGAACTCGGGTTCACCGAAGACCCCACCCCCGACTATGTATCCGCCAAAGAGGTGGTATTGCCTTTCATCAAGTTTCCCGGCGTGGATATCCTGCTCGGCCCCGAGATGCGCAGTACAGGCGAAGTGATGGGCATAGACGGCTCGATGGGCATGGCTTTCGCCAAAAGCCAGATTGCGGCGGGCAATCACCTTCCCATGAAAGGAACAGTGTTCGTTAGTTTGAACAATCGCGACAAGGAAAACATGGGCGATGTGGTTTCCGCGCTGCACCAGTTGGGATTCAAGTTTGTCGCGACCGCCGGAACCGCAGCGCGGCTGCGCGCATTGGAGATTCCCGCCGAAGAGGTGTATAAAGTCGGCGAGGGACGCCCCAATATTGTAGACTTGATTATTAACGGCGACGTGGACTGGATCATCAACACGCCCTTCGGCGTGGATTCCAAGGCGGACGAGACCGCCATACGCCGCACCGCACTGGAACGAGGCCTGCCAACGATGACCACGCTTGCCGCCGCCCGCGCCGGCGTAGCCGCCATTACAGCCATGCGCGTCAATGAACCAACGCTTCTGTCGTTGCAAGAATATCACAGACAATAAGCCGTCGCTCTTACAACAAGAACCGATGGGCATCGGGGTTAGCCGTGCCGGAAATCACGAACAAGGCCAGAAATTATGTTTCCAGCCGACTGCGCACTTCGCAGACGACTGGACCCATCCTTCTGGCGGCGACTATCGGCATGGCGTCGGGATTTATCGCCATCGGTCTGCGGCTGGCGATAGACTGGATGCAGCTTCTTTTTCAGGGATATTTGGGCGGCTGGTTGAGCGGCGCGCTCGGATACGCCTGGACCATACCAGTTGTTGCGCTGGGTGGATTGCTTGTGGGGCTTATCTCGCACTATCTCGCCCCGGAAACAAAAGGGCACGGCATTCCCGAGGTGATGCTTGCCGTGGCGCGGCATGGCGGACGTATCCGCGCGCGCGTGGCGGTGGTGAAGTTCATCGCCGTGGCCATCACATTGGGCGCGGGCGGCTCCGCGGGACGCAAAGGGCCCATCGTGTATATCGGTTCGGCGCTGGGTTCCACAATTGCGCAATGGCTGCGCCTTTCGGACCGCATGGTTATCCTGGCGGTGGCTTGCGGCGCCGCGGGCGGCATTGCGGCCACGTTTAACGCGCCCATGGCCGGGGTCATTTTCGCGCTCGAGGTGATTGTACGCAGGTTTACCGTCCATTATTTCGGACTGGTCGTCATCAGCTCCGCTTCGGCAACCATGGTCATGCGCTGGCTCGCGGACGTGGGCGACTATATGAAAGCCCCGCTGTTGCAGGACTACAGCCTTGCCGGCCCGTGGGACTTGTTCTTCTTTGTGCTGCTTGGCGCATTGGCGGCGCTGGCGGCCCACGCCTTTATCAGGAGCCTGCACCTGGTCGAATACGCAAGCAACAAGGCGCGATTGCCTGAAGCGATCAAACCTGCCATCGGCGGCGCGCTTGTGGGGCTTATCGCCATCTGGACGCCCGAAATCATGGGCTCCGGCTACGAGACCATCGAGGCGGCACTGAACGACAACCTGCTTGGCGTTACCTTGGTATTGCTGTGTCTGGCGAAGATGGTGGGCACCGCGTTGACTGTTGGCTCGGGCGGTTCAGGCGGTGTGTTTGTGCCGTCCTTGTTCATAGGCGCCATGCTTGGCGGCGCTTATGGCGCGACATTGAACAACTGGTGGCCGGGCGCCGTATCAAGTCCTATTGCCTATTCGATGGTAGGTATGTCGGTACTGTTCGCGGCGGCGGCGCACGCGCCCATTACAGGCATCCTGGTTCTGATCGAGATGACGGATAATTATTTCATCATTGTGCCGCTGATGAGCGCCACGGTGATGGGCACCTTTATTTCACAACGTATCTCGAAAGACTCGATGTATACCATCAAGTTGACCCAGCGCGGCATCCGTATTGCCGATGCGCCCGAGGTCAATCTCATGGACGCCGTTACCGTGGAAGAGGCCATGGCGCCGGTGGACGGCGTACCCATTGACATGCCAGTGTCCGCGCTTATAGAGAAGATGGCGGCCACCCATGAAAACGGTTTCCCCGTGGTGGACGCGGAACAGCGATTGTTGGGCATTGTCACCGCGCGCGATGTGGAAGATGCCTTGTTAACGCGTTCGCTGGAAGACCTCACTGTGCGGGACGTATATACACGCCCAGTGGCTGTCTGCCGTCCCGAGCAGTCGCTAAGCGCCGCTTTATCGCAGTTTGGCGCCTACGCTTATGGCCGCATCCCCGTTATTGACCCGCATCAACCCGGCAAGGTAATTGGCGTATTAAATCGTCATAACATCATTGCCGCCTGTGTAGACGCGCAACAGCGCAGCGATGAAATGCTCGCCCGGGCGGAGCATTACCAGGATATGAGCCGCAAGTCCGCCATGGTCATCGAGTCGGGCGTGATTGACGCGGGCGCGCTGTTGGCAAACATATACGTGCGCGACGCGCAAATACCGCAGGAATGCGTTCTGGGCGTCATCAGGCGCGGCAGCGATACAATTGTACCGCGCGGGTCAACGTTGATGCAGCCGGGCGATGAAATTATCATGCTGACCACCCAGGACAACCAGCAATTTGTCATCCAGTGGCTGCGAGAACACACCTGATCTGTATGCCGCGGGCCCCCTTATTTCTGGCACGGGCGCTCCAACTTCGACGAAACAGCGTTGCCGCCTTTCGATGGCGCTACGCGGAACGGTCTCTCGGCGGTGACTTCGAATGCTCCTGTCCCGCGAACTTTCGATCCATTTGCGATAATTCAACACGCGCGTATGCGGGTCACTCCAGTGCCGGGTCCCAAAGGGTATATGCAATAAACCGTTCCTTATGCTCTTCACTGTGATAGTAATAAGTTGTAAGGCACAGCCCGTCCGTCCTTTGAATGGTGCGCGGATAGCCGATATCCCAGCTGGCGCCGTCTGCGCGCAGAATAGATTCGTCGCTCCAGGTTTGGCCGTTGTCGCTGGATATGCGGGCGCGTATGCCATAAGGGCTGGTGCGCCAACCGTAAGTCATGGCAATGTCGCCATTGGCAAGGCGTGTAAGGGTTGCGGGGTTGCCGGCGTTATCAATATTCGGTTGCGCAAGAAGATGCCAACTCACGCCGTCGTCCGGCGACAGAAACGCCTCCAGCCACCAACGACGCTTGCCGTCAAAAACGGCGCCCCGGCGAATCATACTCAGATACGCGTCGCCGGGCAGCGCAAGGGTCGCCGGCATGATTGCGTACCCATAACTTTCAGGCGGCTGCGGACCAATCCATCCCACAAGATTCCATGTCATGCCGCCGTCCTCGGTGCGGATACACAGCGGTTGACCCTCGTCGCCGCCCTCTTTTTCCGCGGTAACAAACGCGGTGAGCCGCCGGCTGCCTTCCACAATATAATCGGTGCGCGCGAGCAGCCCCGGTCTACCGAAGGTGGGCAACGGATGCGGCCCACTCCAGGTTCTTGCACGGTCCGTCGAATAGTATACGCGGTTGCTCCGAAGCCTGACGGCCAGGTCAGGATTGCTAAAATCCACCGGAGCGGCAAGTTCGGCGACAGGGCGTTCTTCGCCGCTCTCTTGCAGATAGTCCGGAATTTCAATAGTCCAGGTGCGCCCGCCATCCAGGCTACGGGCCTGACGATTGACGCTGGGCCGGTCGCTGTCTATATCATGGCCGCCCAACGGGTGTTTTTTGTAATAGCCGAGGGAGAACCCACAGACAATCTCATCGCCCCATGACCACATGCCCGCATTCGCGGGCCACCCCGCGAAACGTTCTTCCTCAAAGAAAATTACACCGTGTTCCACAACTTCGACAGCCAGAACCTGTGCCGCCGACAACAAACAGCAAAGAAAAAAATATTTACCCATGATACATCTCCTTGGCGTGTTTTCGTTCTCTCAAACGGTTTTCTGAACCTAAGCCCGGATATCTCACCAGATTTCTGTTGCGCCTGCGAATCCCGGCGAAATATGCGGGCTAGTATAAAGGTTTTGGCGAGGTGGGTTCGAATTGGCCTTTTCAGCAAGAATCCGCCAACTTTCCAGCCATTACGCCTCATTGACGCCTTATTTCCGTGGCATATCCAACGCGACGCCCGGCCCCAGGTCGCCAATGGCGCAGGCAACAATGGTCATGAGCAGCGCTGCGGCCACTTCACTGCGGTAGGTGTAGCTTCCCAGCGAGACCGGTTGCGCGCCTGCATTCAAGGCGGCGTTTCGCTCCTGTTCAGAAAAATCGCCTTCCGGGCCGATAAGCAACGCCACATTATCCGCCATGGATATCGTAGGAGCGCCCGCTGCCGCGTCCTTCGTCAACAGCCCGATGATACAGGGGCCGTTATGTTGTTTCAGGAACGCTTCAAGCGACGGCGCCGTGTCCACTTCGGGCAGATAGACGCGCCCGCATTGTTTGCAGGCCTCAATGGCCGTCTTGCGCCAGCGCTCGGTTGGTTTGATGGGCCGCTGTGAATGGTCGGCATGCCAGAAGCATACCCGCCATGCGCCCATCTCAGCGGCGCGGCGCACTACTGTTTCCTGCGCCTTGTCGCGATGCAATCCCCCGACTGCAACGGTGACGCGCACCGGCGGCGGCGCATGGTGTGTTGTCCGCACAGCGCGGATGTACACGGAGCGTTTGTCTATTCGGTCGCATTCGCCGATAATCTCAAGGCCCTTCCCGTCAAATACGGACACCCCGTCGCCCGGACGAACCCGGGCCACACGCAGCGCATGATGCGCCTCCTCGCCGGACAGTTCGACATACGACATGTCGGCGGTGACAACGTCTGAAAAAAAACGGTGGGTATGGGACATAGTGCCTCAACGGGTGGCTACCGCCGTAAAGAATGAGAAAGCGCTAACGCGAGCGCTGCCTGTAACTGCTTGCTGTTCATGGTAGAAGATCATGTTATTGCGCGGACAGTGTATCGCATTGCAGCGGGCATTTCAACAGACGCTGCGTTGTTGTATCATCTAAGCGTTGGGGTCTTGCCTGTTGCCTTTCATGATTATCAGC
>SLFT01000410.1 GCA_007124105.1 Candidatus Hydrogenedentota bacterium
ACATTGACGGCATTAACAAGGCGCAAATTGACGCGTATCTTGCGGGGAAGGCGCAGGGGGAAATGGCGTTCCCATCCATGCCCATGCCAACGGCTCAACCGCAAATGCCGATGCCCATGCCGATGCCATCCCAAACACAGCCACAGATGCCTGACCCTAATCAGGCGCCCCTGCAGAAGGAAGACATCATGCGGCAAATACCGACGCAACTGCTTTGAGAACACGACAGCAGCGACTTGTCACAAGCCCAGGAACACGCGTATCTTTTCCGCCTGTCGAATCCGCTTGGGAATTTCCTCCGGAACGAGCCGGCCTTCCTTGCCGACTGCCACCCAATGTGGTTCCACCTCCACCGACAGGTCAGGATGCAGCATCATGTAGTCAATCAGCGGGGCGTTGCACATCCGCTTGGCAAAGTATTCGTTAACGCTAAACACGCCAAACATCTCGGAAAAGCCTTCCACGTCCAGGAACACTTCGTTGTACACCATGATTTCACCAAGCACCGTCAACATTGAGCGCGGATAAATGCGCAATGGCGGACAACTACTTTCATAACGAAGGACCACAAAATTGCAGTAGTGCCATGTTTTTTCTCTGGCCATGCCGGTACTGAACATGTAATCGAATACGAAGGTCTCTTCCTGTTGGTGTTTGCCCCACAGGATGTTGAAGGCATGCCGACCGCGTCCGCGCCGCTGCTGCCGCAAGAATCCAAAGCGCTGCGGGATGGCATAGCCGCGGTAGTAATACTTAAGCCCGAGCTGATTTGCCGTCTCCAGAAACGCGCGCCGCCGCAGAAAGTGGTAATAGAAAACGAGACTGACGGCCAGTATGAGTACGCCGCCAATAAACAGCAGAAATAGAATGTTGGCGAAAGTATCTTCCAAAGTACATGCTTTCGTAAGGGCGCTTGTTTCCTTGCAACGTGCGCCAACCACGCACAGAAATTATTGCAACACCTTGGCGAGGGCCGTACAGAGCGTTTCCATGTTTGCCTCGGTCATGCCGGCCACGTTGATGCGTCCCGACCCCACAATATAAATGGCGTATTTCGTTCGCAGTTCCACCACCTGCTCGCGCGTTAACCCTGAAAATGAAAACATGCCGCGCTGCCGCTTAATGAACGAGAAATCCTGTTTAACGCCGGCATTCTTGAGTGAATCCACAAATAATACGCGCATACCGTTAATCCGCGTACGCATATCGCTGACCTCGCGCTCCCATGTCGCGCGCAGCTTCGCGTCGGTCAGAATTTCTTTTACAATAGCGCCGCCCAGCGCGGGTGGATTGGAATAATTCGCGCGGACGACTTTCTCGATGTGGCTCATCGCGCGCGCGGCGGCATCGTGTGACGCGCCCACAACCGTTAAAGCGCCACAGCGGTCCCGGTAAAGTCCAAAGTTCTTGGAATAAGAACTGCAAATCAGTAAATCCGCCACGGTATCGCAGAGGATGCGCAATCCTTCGGCGTCTTCCGAAAGACCGTCGCCAAAGCCCTGATAAGCGAAGTCCACCAGCGGCAATAGTCCCCGCTCTTTAATGATGGCGGAAAGTGCGCGCCATTGCTCGGCGTCCAAATCCACGCCACTGGGATTATGACAGCAGGCATGCAACAACACCACGTCGCCCCGGGGCGCTTCTTGAAGCGCGTCGCGCATCGCGTCAAAGGCCACCCCCCTGGCGTCCGCGTCGTAATAGGGATATGCCTTTGTTTCCAGTCCGGCGGCATCGAAGATGGCGGGGTGATTCGCCCAGGTTGGATCGCTCATCCATACGGCGACTTCGCCAAAGCAGCGTTTAATGAAATCAGCGGCTACACGCAAAGCGCCGGTGCCGCCCGGCGTATGTGCTGTTAAGGCGCGGTCTTCCGCGTCAATAGCGTTCGATTCCCCCAGGAGAAGGGCGCGCGTTAATGCTCCGTACTCCGGATCGCCGGCGATGGGCAGGTAACTTTTTGTGGCCTCGGCTTTGAGAACATGCGCTTCAGCGAGCCGCACCGATTCAAGCACGGGCGTTTCTCCGTTGGCATCCTTGTACACGCCTACACCCAGGTTAATTTTATTGGGCGTCTTATCGCGCTTGAATGCTTCCGTTAATCCCAAAATTGCGTCAGCGGGCGCCATCTCTAAATGATCAAACACGGTCAACTCCTTTCGCGTATTATGGCAACGGGGCGTACTGTTCCCGCATTGCCTGCATCCTACTTACCTGCATAGCGTGTTACGGCTAGCGCATTGTTGTTACGACAAACCCGCGTAATGATACGTGAACCAAAGCATCGTAAACAACACTGTGTTGGGACACTGTGTTGCGCGGGTTCAAACTCGAAACGCAAGCCCCGTCGGTGTATTGCGAAATCGCGCTTAGCCGCCCCGGCAAGGCATGGCCGGCTTTGTCATGCACTACGCTTCTTTTGCGGACGGACCGTTATGCTATACTTGGCCTGGATACAAAATCTTGAGACATGCGCACACGAATACGCGCATCAAACTGCGGTTGTTGTGTTTTCCGGTATGAATGAGTTTGCGTTGATGGGCAGGAAAAGGAAGCGACCGGATACTATGCGCGTGAACGGGTCAAGAAGGCGTCTGTCGTGATGGAAACAACAGAAAAGAATCGCGTCGCTCGAACGAAGACAGCCGGCATTGTTGCGGCGGCGGCGCTGGCCGTGGGCGTAGCCTTTCTGGTTGAGAGTCCGTATATGGCTTTTGCCGTGTATTCATTTCTGCTGCTTGTTCTTGTGGCGGTGGGTTCGTCGCGCGCGTGGCTGTCTGGTTTGGACTGCGAACGAAGTGTTGACCAGACCCAAATCAGGCAGGGCGAGACGGTGCGCGTGACGGTGCGCGTGACCAATCGCCGGGGATGGCCCATCCCCTGGATTTTTATCGAGGATTATTGCCCCGCTGATTTTCCGATAGCGGGGAACAATAAACGACTGGCCATGTTGTTGCCGGGCCGCACGGTGGCGCTGGAATACACCCTTACCTGTCCGCGCCGCGGCTATCATCGCATTGGTCCGGCACTATACGAGTCAGGCGATTTGTTCGGACTGCACAAGCGTTTCCGGTCCGGTGAAAATCGCGACTATGTCTCCGTCTTGCCTACCGTCGCTTATATCGAAACCTTTAATGTTGCGGCGCGGCGGCCACAGGGGCCGGTACGGATCACCAGCCGCATTTACACCGACCCTACGCGCATCAACAATATCCGCGAATATACGCCAGGCGACCCCTTACACACTATCCATTGGAAAGTTACGGCCCGTACCGGCGAACTGCATGTCAAGACCTTCGAACCGTCCACCGTCACTGGCGGCACCTTGATACTTGACTTGCACGACGACAGCTATTTGCCCGAAAATAAAGAACGACGCATGGAACTTGCCGTGACCACCGCGGCATCAATTGCCTATCTGCTACAGATGTCCGGCGAACAAGTGGGCCTGCTGACCAACGCCCGGGACGCCGCCGAGGTCGCCCAGTACGAAACGGCCAGTATGCACGCGGAAAATCGTTTTGAAATGGATGATGCCTTGAAAGCGGAACAGGCGTCCACGCGCATCAGTCCGCTGACCGTAAGCACGATGCGTTCGCCGATCCAGGCGCAGACCATCATCGAGAATCTTGCGCGCGTGTTGCCTGGACAGGGACTCGACTTGTCCGAACTTATCATGGTCCAGTTCCGCGAATTGCCCCGCGACGCCACCTTGCTGCCGGTGACCGGCCAGGTGACCGAACAACTGGCGCTGACCCTTGGTTCCATGAAAGCGTCAGGCTTCAATGTAACGGTGTTTCTGGTGGACGCCGGACCGGCCTATCACGAGGCCGCCGCCAGGCTGGCCCACTACAATATCCATGTCTTTCATATTGAATCGGAGCGGCATCTTCATGAAATATCACCGACGAAAATATGAATGTGGGGGGCGTACCCATGGTTGACCCTTTTGCGCCCACGCCACCCAGTGAAGGCGCCCCCGGAGCGGACGCCGCCGCCACGGATTTCGCGTCGCTCATGGACGCCATGCCTCCCGAGCCGTCGGAATTGCCCGAACTGCGGCCCTATCAGTACACCGATTATGCGTCACTTACCGCCGACGCGCCGGGTAAACGACGCGTCGAAATGCCCAATACGCTTGCCGACCACTTCATAAATATAGTTACACCCTGTCTCATATTTGCGCTTGTTATGGCCGTGCTCATGTATCTGTTAAACATCCGCTTTATCTATACATCGGTACACGACGCTAACCTGCGTGTTTTTTCGTTCTTTTTTGTAATTGGCATTGTAGCCCTTAATCGGCTCATTGCCCGTGACGGATCGAGCGAGGCCATCGTCTATGCCGTCGGGCTCGCGCTGGCTGTGGCGGTCTATACAATTGCCACCACGGAATTGTATAGCGTGGGCGCCGTGACCCGAAATTTCATGAACAGCAATACATGGATTGCGCTGTTGTTTAATATGGCAGCCGTCATTTTTCTGTGGTGGCTGGTGAACCGGCTGACCCATGAGTGTTGTGTGGACGAAAACAGCGTGGCGGGCGATATTGGCTTGTTCACGGCCACTGCGGAGCAATTCCGGCATAAACTGCGTCTGGCCGCCGCGCCCCCGCCTGCGCCGCGCAAGCCCGCCGCCGGCGTTGATGAGCCGTGGTACGGGTTGACCGCGTATGATCCCCTCGATGGGGCGGCCAGGTTGAGCAAACCGGCGCCCGCGCGCCAAACGGATTTTAGCAGAAGACTGCCCAGGCGCCATCCGGGCATGGCGCTCTTCTATTTCTCCATCCCGGTAATGCTCCTATTTTCGCTGGGTTTGCGCGTCATCCAACATTTGGGCGCGCCCGCTGTGCGTATGGGCGCATACTACATGTATATATATACCTTCTGCGCTTTGATGTTGCTCACGCTTACCTGTTTGCGCCAGCTGCGCGCCTATTTCCGGTTGCGTGGCGTCGCCATGCCACAGGTATTGCCCTGGTTCTGGCTGGCTTTGGCGTTCATGATGATCCTGGTAATTATGTGGGGCGCCGCGAACCTGCCCATGCCCGCGCTGCCGCCTGTCGCTTATGTGGATACTCATGAAGTGGGCGCGTACAGTCCTTACGCGGCGCGGGTGCGATTCATCGAAGTGACGCCCCCTTCCCTGTCGCTGTTCCAGCGTTGGCGTTTTTACGAGCGGATGGACCGCGCAGCCAAGGCGCTGATCCTTGTGATGTTCTGCTACGCCGCCGTCAAGGCGCTGCAGTGGGCGGTGGACTTACTTTTGACAAAACGTCACGAACTGCCGCATTGGGTGAACCGGCTTATCACCGCATTCGCCTGGGTGCTCTTCAAAATGTGGCCGGCCCTCAGGCGCTGGGCCTTTCCCGACCGGCGCATACGCATTCAACGCCGTGTAGCGCTTAGCGCGCGCTATGACAACCCGCTAGCAAAACCAGGCGCCGCGCCCATGCCTGTAAGCGACCATATCGCATACGCCTATGACGCGCTGCGCGCGCTGGCCGTGGACGTGGGTATGCCGCCACGGCCAAGTCAAACCCCCTACGAATTTCTCGACAACTATCCTGAGAAGCTTGCCGGCATGAAGAAAGAGGCCGAAGAAATCATCCGACTTTATGTGGTTACCACCTATTCCACCTTCGACGCAGACAAGACGGTGGAAGACCGGCTGCGTAAGTTCTGGAGAGCCTTCAGGGTTATACGCAACCATTATGTGCAATAGCGTTCGCGGGAAGCCTCGTGAGCGATGGCCCCTGCTTCTGTGGTCCCGGCGCAGACGCAGCATGGGCGGTTGCGACCGGAGTACTTGTACGGTTTGGCGCTGAAATCGTTACGAACGTAACGATTTCAGCGCCGGGGACAAGAAACTACAACCAGTTTCACTGGCCCGAGGCGAAATTTCGGAAACGAACGGTAACGTACGGAGGCATATTTAGCGTTTTGCGTCAAAATCTTGATTATTATTCGGACAACATGCTATTGTACACCTTACCTTGACGTATGCGTTGTCCCTGATGTTGCTTGCAGCGTGGTAACACGAAATGCATCGCAATAGAACACGGGAGTACTAGGGGCCGGGTTTCGTTTTGCTTTATCCGTCCTGTAAACCATCGTCAACCAGTAAGCCAACAATGCCTGCCAGTTAGAATCACTCAGATGATGTGCTTATGCTATTGGCGGGAGTTTTTGAACAGCGCCTGCCGCCGTCAGCGCGGTGGGCGTCCAGGGCCAACACAATAAGGATGATATCGTGCATAAGATTATTTCCAACGACTTAATCAGCCCGAATACCGCCAAGATGGTGGTGAGCGCGCCTTATGTCGCGCAACACAGGAAAGCGGGCCAGTTTATTATTCTTCGGGTCAGCGAGACAGGCGAGCGGATTCCGTTGACCATTGCGGATTCGGACGCGGAAGCGGGCACCATTACCTTGTTCTACCAGATCGTGGGCAAGACCACCACGGACATGTCAAAGTTGACGAGTGACGATTCCTTGAAGGATGTGGCGGGCCCGCTGGGGCATCCCACGGACATCAAGGATTTTGGCACAGTGGTTTGCGTTGGCGGCGGTATTGGCGTGGCGCCGGTGTACCCCATTTCGTCGGCCATGAAGAAAGCGGGGAACCGCGTCATCAACATTATAGGCGCGCGCACGCAACACCTGCTCATTCTTGAGGACGAGATCGGCGCCATTGGCGATGAGATGATTGTCTGCACCGATGACGGCAGCTATGGGCGCAAGGCCTTTGTGACCCAAGCCCTCGAAGAGATTATTGCACGCGAGCCCGTGCATATTGTGGTGGCCATAGGCCCGGTGCCCATGATGCGCGCCCTGTGCGAACTGACCCGCAAACATGACATTCACACCATGGTCAGCCTGAACCCCGTGATGGTGGACGGCACGGGCATGTGCGGCGGATGTCGCGTCACGGTGGACGGAGAAACGAAGTTCACCTGTGTTGATGGGCCCGAATTCGACGGGCATAAAGTAGATTTTGATGAATTGATGACGCGCCTGACCTCGTATCGCGAGCAGGAGCAGGAATCCATAGAAAAAAACCATGAGTGCAAACTGGAGGGAGTGACCGGAAATGCCTGAGAGAGCGCCAAGACAACGAATGACGGAACAGCCGCCGCTGGACAGGATTCACAATTTCAACGAGGTGCCCTTCGGCTTGACCGATGCGCAGGCCGTGATCGAGGCCTCCCGTAGTTTGAAGTGCAAGAAGCCCAAATGTGTTGAAGGCTGTCCGGTTAACATTGACATCCCCGGCTTCATCAAGGCCATTGAGGAAAAAGAGTTTCGAAAAGCCTTCCTGACCATCAAGGAAACGAACTCGTTACCCGCCGTATGCGGGCGCGTATGTCCCCAGGAAACCCAATGCGAGGTATTGTGCGTACTCGCCAAAAAGTCAGAGCCAGTCGCAATCGGCTGCCTGGAACGCTTCGCGGCGGATTATGAACGCGACCGCGACCGGGTCGCCCCTGAACCGCCGGAAACGGAAACAGGCAAGAAAGTGGCCATCATCGGTTCCGGTCCCGCCGGGCTTACGGCGGCGGGCGAGCTGCGCCGGCGCGGGCACGACGTCACTATCTTCGAGGCCTTTCACAGCCCGGGCGGTGTGCTGGTGTACGGCATTCCCGAGTTCCGGTTGCCCAAGGAAATTGTTCATTACGAAATCAACGCCCTCGAGCAGGCGGGCGTGAAGCTGGTGCGCAACCGGGTGGTCGGCATGTCCGAGACAATAGACGATTTGCTGGCGCAGGGTTTTGAGGCGGTGTTTATTGGTTCGGGCGCGGGACTGCCCATGTTCCTGAACATCCCCGGCGAGAATTACATTGGCGTCTATACGGCAAACGAATACCTGACCCGCGCCAATCTGATGAAGGCCTACCGATTCCCGGAATACGATACGCCCATTATCCGCGGCAACAATGTCGCGGTGTTCGGCGGCGGCAACGTGGCCATGGACTCGGCGCGCACGGCCAAGCGGCTCGGCGCTGAGAATGTGTATATTATTTACCGGCGCTCGAAGGCGGAACTTCCCGCGCGCGCCGAGGAAGTGCATCACGCCGAGGAAGAGGGCATCATCTTCAAATTGCTTTCGAATCCGACCCGCTTCCTGGGCAATGAAAAGGGACGGCTGTCCGGCGTTGAATGTCTCCAGATGAAACTGGGAGAACCCGATAAGTCCGGGCGGCCCAGGCCCGTGCCCGTTGAAGGCTCGGAGTTTGTTGTGGACATAGACTTGGCCATCATCGCCATCGGCAACTCGCCGAATCCCATTATCCAACGCACCACGCCTGGGCTTGAACAAACGCGGTGGGGCACTATCGTCGCCAACGAGGCGACCATGGAAACCTCGAAGCCGGGCGTGTTCGCAGGCGGCGACGTGGTTACCGGCGCGGCAACGGTTATTGAAGCCATGGGCGCGGGGCGCACCGCCGCCCAGGCCATGCACAGGCGCCTGATGGGCGAAAATGAAGACCCCGCTCCTGAAACAACCGAGGCATAGCGCCCTCAAAAACGGAATAATAGTTACAACGCGGTCGCCGGTACGCTGTGCGGCCGCGTTCTTTTTGTGCGCGTGACGCGAACACGCTGGGGTGTATGGTTGTTGGTTGACAGTGTGTTGGAAAGAGTAGAGCCAGAAGTCTGGCATAATCCACGCAGGCCACGGCCAAAGAAGGTGGACTAAACGGCTGCGCCGTGGAAATCAACAGATGCGCGGTGATGTTGCTGACGCTTACTTGTCCGTGGCAGATGTACGCCTATTTTCGAATGCGCGCCATCGCCATGCCGCAGACGCTGCTCTGGTTCTGGCTGGCCGCGGCGTTCATGATGGTCTTGGTGATTATGTGGGGTGCTACGAATTTGCCCATGCCGGTGCGCGATCATATCGCTTATGCCAATGACGCACCGTGCTCGCCGGCCGTGGATGAGGGCGTACCGCCCATACCTGGTCTGCCCCCCCCTGAGAATTCCTGGACAGCTTTCCCGAGAAACTTGCCGGGATGAAAAAGGAGGCCGACGAACTCATTCGTCTCCACGTTATCGCAACCTATTCCACTGTCGAGGCTGACCAACAGATGGAAGACCGTCTGCGCAAATTCTGGGTTGCTTTCAGGGTTATACGCAACCATTATGTTCAATAACAGGTGCGCCCCGAAATGACGGGGGTACACTATGCAGGTTAATATGCGCTATGTTATTATGTCGTATAGTGAACGCATCAGAATTCAACAACAGAGAGGCTTATGAAAGCGTCTGGATTTACATTGATCGAACTGCTGGTGGTGGTGGCTATCATTGCGATTCTGGCGGGGCTTCTTCTTCCCGCGCTTGCGCGGGCGCGAGAAGCGGCGCGACGCGCCAGCTGCCAGAACAACCTCAGGCAATGGGGGTTGATTTATAAAATGTACGCAAGCGAATCAGCGGGAGAAAAGTACCCGCGTCTGCATATCTACCACGGCCCGCAGCATGATTGCGACGACCCGGAATTCCCTGTTACAAATCCAAGCACCAACAATATTAGGTCGGGGCCTTATGTGACTTCCATCTATCCCGAATACTTGACTGATCCAGGCATTGTTTACTGCCCTTCAGACGCTGAAAACGACCCATCAAATCTGTATTCGCCGGCTACTGGTCTCATGGAATTTGCGTATCGCTGTGCGGGACGACGCGGCCACAGCCAGATAGACGCAAGTTATATCTACGTCGGTTGGGTATTCGACAGGCTGAACGATGGAGACGATCCTGTGCCTGTAGCTGTTTGCAGCGAAGCCTACAACTTCAATATTCCTGAAGACTATCCCTGGTCGCTTCCCGCGCAGATTGTCGGGTTTGGGCGTTCCTTTATTGGTCACACGCCCCAGAAAGCCGTCGCTTTATCGGATCAGGATATAGACCTCACCCGAAGCGCTGACTATCACGACATTTTGCGTTACAAGAACTCGGACATGCCCAGTTTCGGAAACGCAGGTACAAGCACTCTCTATCGGTTGCGCGAAGGGGTCGAGCGTTTCTTGATTACCGATATTAATAATCCGGCTGCCGGAGCGCGCGCGCAAAGTACGATGTTCGTCATGTTTGATCGAATCAGTTACGAGCCAGAAAACTTCAATCATATCCCAGGCGGCGCCAATGTATTGTTTATGGATGGGCATGTCAGCTTTATCCGCTACAACCCACCCCATTCGCCCGCGCCCGTTACAGGCGGCCTGGCCGGACTCATTGGCTGACAGATATGTTGTACGCTTTCAGAAAGTGCGGCAACAGGGATACAGACGCGCGACACCTTATGGACGCTATTCTGGATGTGAGCAGTGATTACCCTCGTAACACTCCTGGTTCGGCAGTTGAACTAACCCCATCACTGTAGACGCAGCATCCGTCCATACAGTCAATACCGTCCATTGAGAGTGGCGCCTCCTGTTCGGGGATTCCGGAGAACGAAAAAAGGCAGGACACGTTAAAAACGCATCCTGCCCATGTCGTTTTGTGATGTGTTAAATCTTTACCGCTTTTCTTTCTTTATAGGCGTCATACGCTGCGACAGTGACTTCGGTGGCGCGCAGGCCGTCAACGCCGGTGACGGCGGGTTCGCGTTTGTCGCGTACAGCGCTAACGAAATCCTGAACCAACCCGAGGTCGGGATTGTCGCCCCAGGGCGCCCATGAAACGCGCATGGCCTTGTCGTCGAAGACGGTCAGTTTCTGGTTGAACGCGTCCGTGTTGATGACGCCGCCTTCGCAGATGAATTCCATGGTAACGTCGCCCCAGGTGTAAAAGCTTTTGGGACGGCTCCAACTGGCGATGTGAGACACCTGTACGCCGCCTTCCATTTCGAGATGCATACTGCCAAGGTCGTCTGTTTCCAATGTATCCTTGTGCAGCTGATTGCCCAGTTCGCAGTAGACGCGGGTGAACTCTTTGCCGAGCATCCAGCGCAGCAGGTCGGCCACATGCACGGTGTGGTCCATGGTGGCGCCGCCGCCGCTGAGCGCTTCGTCGGCGAACCAGCCGCCCGGCGACTGACCGTGGTTGGTGCAGCTTACCGCGTACACCTCGCCATACGCGCCTGAATCGAGCATTTCCTTCACGGCCATCAGCGGCCGCGCGTAACGACAGGGGAATGCCGTGCCCAGGCCGATGCCCGCCTTTTTACAGGTGGTTACCATGGCCGCGGCGTCTTCCACAGTGGGCGCCAGCGGCTTCTCGCATAGAATCCACAGCCCCGCGTCGGCGGCGGATTCCACTAGTACCCGGTGTTTAACGTTCTCGGCCGTGACAATAACGCCTTCCATCTCTGTATCGAGAAAGGCTTCCAAATCCTTGACGAAGGATGTTTCAAAGGCCCGGGCCATTTTTTTGCCGCGTCGCACGTCGTCGTCCCATATTGCGGCCAGTTCAACGCCGGGCATTGCGTTCAAGCACGCGGCATAGCTGTGGGCATGCATGTGGGCAAAACTCATAATGCCGATTTTCGTCATGATGCGCTCCTTTCCTAAACCGTTACCGGCTGCCGTTTCGCGGCGGATTTTAATGCGGCTTCGGCCATTTCCACGGCGCGCATGGCGTCCGCGGCGGTAACGCGCGGTTTGCCGCGCCCTTCAATCCAGGCCACAAACTCTTCCCATTCGTGTTGATACGGACTCTTCGCCACCGGACTCATGGGCACGATCATGGTGGGCCCCGCGGCGGTTTCCCGCGCTTCGGCGCTCAGCGGCGCGTCCGCGCTGTCGAACTGTATCATGCCCTCGCTGCCGCAAATTTCCGCTTTCACGCGGAATCCGCTCGGATGCGCCCAGGTGCCGATAATTGTTGCGATTACGCCGTTCTTCATGCGCATGGTCACCTGCGAGTAATCGAGCTGCGTGGGGTTCTTGCGCATCAGCGTCTGGCAGAAGATGCGTTCGGGTTCGCCGAAGGTGTAGCGCGCCCAGTCCAAATCATGGATCATGCAGTCGAAGGTCACGCCGCCGCTTTGCGCATAATCGCGAAACCAGCTCTTGGGATCGCCGGGGAAAATGCCGCCCCGATAAATCTTCAGCCAGCCCGCGTCGCCAATAACGCCGTCGTCCACCTGCGCTTTCATGGCCTCGAACTCGTGGAAATAGCGCACCACATGTCCGACAAACAAGTTGACGCCGGCCTTGTCCGCCGCGGCAATGGCGCGTCGGCATTCGGCTGTCGAGCGGCCAAAGGGCTTTTCACAGAAGATGTGCTTGCCCGCTTTCGCGGCGGCCTTCACATACTTCTCATGGGTGGGCGTGGGCGTTGTAATCACAACGATGTCCACGTCTTTGGAATTGATGGCGCCCATGGGGTCTTCATAGGCCTTGGCCTTGTGCGTATCTGCGACGCTTGACGCCGCCTTACGCACCGCGTCGGCGCAGGCGACAACGCGAAGCCCGCAGTTCGCGGCCATTTCCGCATGAAGCCGGCCCATGCCGCCGCATCCGATGATTGCTACATTCATAGCGCGTTCCTCCCTGGATGTTGGAGTTCAGTTACTACGTCTCCACCGGCACAAGGGCTGGAAGAGGCATTTATGCACACAGGCTGTGGGGTGGGCATAGAGAAACGAAACCCACCGCAGCACAATAGACAAAAAACGGCGGGTTTCGCTGCGCTTTACCCACCCGGCAGTCGCTGTTGTTAAACGTTGGCAAGGGCAATAATGGCTTCCAGTGAGGCATGCACATGCCGCAACATTACCTCGAGGCTGTGTTTGTACGGGCCGTACTCCGCGGTGAGCGCGCCGTCGAAACCGATTTCCTTGAGCGCCGCCGTCACTTCCGGCCAGTTGACGTCGCCTTCCATGAGCATTACGAATCCGTCGAAATTGCCCGCCGAAGCGCGGAAATCCTTGGCGTGTACGGCGCGGACGCGCGCGCCGAGTATGCGCAGGTATTGTTCTGGATAGCCGTACAATACAATGTTGCCCGTGTCCAGGTACGCGCCCACGCATTCGCTTTCGCATTGGTCTATGAAATCGCGCATCTCAACGGGACTCAACAGAAACTTGTTCCATACATTTTCGATGCCCAGGGTCACGCCGAGTTTTTCCGCCGCAGGCGTCAAGTCCTGGACGGTTGCCAGCGCATTCTCGAGGGCGCTGTCGTAGGAACTTGTTTCGGATACGATGCCCGGCACCACCAGCAGTGTGTCCGCGCCGAGCCATTGCGTGATGCGCAGCGCCTGGGCTGTCGCCTCCACGCCCTTGGCGCGCACGGCGGGGTCCGGCGAGGTAAGCGGATAGTTCCAGCCCAGGCCCGAACCGACAGTGCGCAGGGCCAGCCCGTGTTTGTCCGCCTCGCGGCGCAACGCCGTTATGTCAAGCTCTGTGGCGTCCAGGGGGACGGGGCCCGATTCTCCGACACACAGTTCGATGGACTGATAGCCGATGCGGGCCGCCAGCGTCATCGCCTGCGACGCGGACATGTCCTCGGGGAAAGCCCATTGGTTGATTCCTGTCAGCATAACAATTCTCCCACACTATGCTCGTCTTGTTTTGACGCAATCATTACACAATCCCAACACGCCGGCGGTACAATCACCGCGCGCCGTTTTATTGGACGCGCCCGCAAACAGCCTACTACCCTGGGGCGGGTGAATGCAATTTCTTTCGCGTCATTGTATAATACGGGTATGCGTGAAAAACAACCACAAGGAAGCCAGCCGTGAGCAAAGCGCCAAAGCCACACATACTTGTTGTGGAAGACGACGATGACATTCTCGAACTGGTATCGTACAACCTCAAAAAAGAGGGGTATCAGATTACCCGCGCCATGAGCGGCGAGAAAGCGTTGCAATGCGTGGAAGACGATCCGCCCCACCTGATTCTGCTGGACTTGATGTTGCCCGAGCTGGACGGGCTCGAGGTGTGCCGCCGCCTGAAACGGGACCACGAAACCGCCGCCATTCCGATTGTGATGCTTACGGCAAAGGGCGAGGAGGCCGATATCGTGGCGGGGCTCGAGATGGGCGCCGACGACTATATCACCAAGCCCTTCAGCCCGCGCGTGCTGATTGCGCGGATACGAGCGGTGTTGCGGCGGCATCGGCGCGGCATGGCCAGCGAAGAGGCTGTACTCACCTTTGGTGAACTGACCATCCACCCGGGGCGTCACGAGGTGATATATCAAGACGCCGCAATAGACCTCACCTATTCCGAGTTCGCCATCCTGCATCTGCTGGCGCGGCGACCGGGCTGGGTGTTCACCCGCTATCGGATTGTGGACGCAATCCGCGGCGAACATTACGCCGTCACCGAGCGCGCGGTGGATGTACAGATTGCCGGACTCCGCAAGAAACTGGGCGACGCGGGCGACTACATCAAAACGGTGCGCGGCGTCGGATACAAATTCATGGAACTGGACGCTTCGGATGGGTAGAACTTCCATTGCTACCTATGTGTTTTTCGCCTGTCTGCTGGTGGCGCTGGCGGCGGTATGCGCCATTGCCCTGCTGTCGGCGCACACCTTTCAACACAGTTATCGCCAGCGCGTCAGCGATGATCTCGCCGCGTATGCGCAGGCGCTTTCGCATACCGTGGGCGTCGCGTTGCGTTCGGGCGATTATACAGACCTCGAGGCGCATTGCCGCGCGGCAACGGAAAATCAGCGGCGCCGCATAACCATCATCGGCGCTGACGGCGATGTGCTGGCAGATTCCGAAAAAGACGCCGCCGTCATGGGCAGTCACGGCGACCGCGAGGAAGTGCGGCAAGCGTTCGAGGGCGATGGGGGTCAGGCTGTCCGATTCAGCTACACCCTCGGGGTGGACATGCTCTATTACGCAGTATCCCTGCGAGACAACGGCGCTACGCT
>SLFT01000094.1 GCA_007124105.1 Candidatus Hydrogenedentota bacterium
GGAAACGGTTGTTATCCCCGATCTGGCGGGCATGACGCGGGAAGAAGCGGAGGCGGCGTTGACGGCCGTGGGATTGACGTTGGGCCATGTCGCTGAACAATATAATACAGTCGTACCCGCGGGACAAGTTATCAGCCAGTCCCCTGAAGCCAACGCGCAGGCGCCGTCCAACACGGCTGTATCCATTTCCATATCGCTGGGACCAAGGCCAACCACAACGGTTGCCGTGCCCAATCTGGTCGGTATGACGCGCGATCAGGCGGAAGCCGCATTGGGCGACGCGGGACTGGCACTGGGAAGTGTTAGAACTCAATATCACCCATCGGCGCCACTAAACCTGATTATCAGCCAATTGCCCGGCGCGGCCGTATTGGCGCCGCCGGGAACAGCCGTATCCATTATTGTGTCCTTGGGACTTGAAGAGGAAGCCCCGACGCTGCAGGAAGCAGCGGAATTGTTGCACGAGCAATTTGACGCTGCGGACGCAAATGGCGATGGCAAACTGAATCTCGAAGAGGCGCGCGCTGTTATTCCAAATCTGTCAGAGGAGCAGTTCGACCTGATAGATGCCAATGAGGACGGCTACATTAGCATGGAAGAATTAGAAACATTCCTCGATACAACGCCTTGTGGATGCGGCAATAACGATGCCAACTACCTGCAACAGTTAATGGAACGCTGGCTGCTCGTTGGGTTGTCCATAATGATATTGTTGGCAGTTTCGAGAAAGAGATGATGCGCGTTGGCAGCGTCTCATGCAGACGTGTTCATGACGGGGCGCGGCCAACAACCCAGCGTTGCGTGAAGCGGCTGGAAGAGGCTTTTGCATTGCCGCGGAAATCCGGCGAGATATGCGGGGTATAGCCAGGTTTTGTCGTGAGCCTGTGCTTCAGTGGCCCGTTGTTTAGCGCTACTCGTTGACCGTGCCGTCTGGGCATGGTGGTTGTGTCTGGCGCTTGGAATGGTCTTGTCATGAGAAGTACAGCGGCGCAAAGGAGTCAGGCTGGTGAAAACTTACCCCGCTTTCGAGCGGCGCCCACGAGGCGCGGTGGGGGTGTGAACAACTGGATGCGCATTTGTAGAAGTTGACGCGCCAGGGATGTTGTCGTAATGGTTTTACGATGCCAGTATACGTTTCAAAAACCGAAAAGGGAATGACAAACTCCAGATACCAGGTCAGTGGTTCCGCAATTTCAGATTCCACCGTGCCGAAGTGAGATGTATAGACGCGTATTTTATACCCGTCGCGCCAGGGTAGATGTATGATCTTGCCCGTGAGCGCGCCGATAGCGTCGCTTGGTTCTTCGTAATAGCGCGCGCGCAGGGCGCCGCAACAGTTCATTTCCAGCGCCAGGTAGCCTTTCTCCGGGTCAGGCTGAAAATAAGCGGCCACACAGGTATCGCGCGTCACATCAGCCTGGTATTCTGTTTCCCGGCATAGCACATACTGATCGCGCACACGGAACACGCCGTATAGCTGTTTGTCGTCGTACAGGAGTTTCACATCCGTCTGCGGCTTGAACGTGCTGTCGTCGCAGAAATAGTTTATTGACAACTCTTCGGCATGTATTCGGTCGGGGCTCTTCCATTTGCCGCCGATTCCGGGTTGTTTACGGGTTTTCAAGACCACATAAGACAGGGTGGACGTTACTGCCATGGGTAGGTATTCCTGTGGTTGGCGCGTCCGATAAACGCAGTATGAATCCAATGTGCGGGATGAGAACTAGTGAGCAGTATACCTGAAAAGGCGCTTAAAAAGCAATAAGACTATCCCTATACTTATTCCTGATTTCTTTGCTTTTCTAGTTTAACCGGTTACTGGGTTATTCGACGGCTTCAGCGAAGTTGCGGAGCCAATGTTCGAGGCGTGTGTAACCGTCCGGTTCATGTTCATGAGGCGCATCGGGTGGGTTCAAGGGCCGATAAACCGGCTCGTGTACGGGGAATCCGCCCACTTGGGCGACACTATCAATAATGCGTCCGTCGCCGCGGCGCACGGATTCGATAATGCGCAAATCCACCGAGTCGCGGTCCTGCGGTCGCGCGCCTGCGGTGCGCAGCACCCATTCAAGCGTATCTTCCGGCGCGCGCAAGGTGAGCGGGCGCGTTCGGACAGGGGCGGCGTCGTAGGTGGGCGTTGGCTTCCAGCACCGGTGCGCCCACAGTGTTCTCATGAGGGCGCGTCCGCCGCTGTCATTGTTGAAGGCATGTACGCGTGTCTGCGGATTCATATCCAGGTTCAGTCGCACCAGCGGCAGCAGGCGCCGGGTGTCGGGGCCTGGTATCAGCGCATTGCCCGTCACGGTGGCCAGCGCGGGCCCTGATCGTTCCCGGTCGCCGAAATGTATGGCCGCTGTCCCCGGGTTGTAGACAACGTTATGGGCAATAAGAGCGCTCACATTCCCCTTGATAAAGGGGTTGCGCTCCATGTTGTGGGCGAACAGGTTGCCGATGACGGCCACACGCCGGGCGTTGTCTCCTACCAGCAAGCCCTTGGAGTGTTCGCCTCCTGAATGAAGGGAATGAGAAAGATTTTCCGCAATGATGCAGCGGGAGTAAGTGATGTCGGCGATGCGACTGCCCCAGTTGCTCATACCTTCGTCTATTGCCCAGGCAATGGAGCAATGGTCAATGATTACGTTGCAGGTATACGCATCCGACGCGGCGTTGTCCAGAACGCTGATGCCGTCGCGGCTGTCCGGGTATGGGCCGTCCGGTCTGTCTCCGATGCGTAACCGCAGGTGCCGCAACAGCACATCATGGGTGTTGATGACGATGCCCGCGCCGATAATTGTAATGCCGGGCGACGGGGCGGTTTCGCCTGCTACGGTAACGAAAGGCTCGGAAACAACAACAGGTTCGCTCAGGTCAATGACGCCGCCTGCTTCGAACACCACCACCCGCGGCCCGGTTGTTTCAAGGGCGGCGCGCAGGCTTCCTTCGCCGTGGGCTTGCAGGTTCACGACGCGGACAATTGCGCCGCCTCGTCCAGCGGGCGTGTCAATGCCGAACCCTTCGATGGCAGGGATAACCGGCAGCGCGGATGTGTAGTCGCGAACGGCGTCAGACAGTCCCGGGCGCATTACATCCGCGCCGCAGCCGCCCAACGCGGCGCAGACAAGCATCGTCAGCACTGGTATCAAGCGCCACAATCCCATTGTCACATTGCTATCCCATAATCCAAAAACAGGCCATTCTGCTGCTCGTGGGAGCGCCATGCTTCATTATCTTCTTGTCAGTCCCTGCATGCGCAGTTGAAGGTCCTTGGCGCTTGAGGCATGTTCCAAGGCTGTTTCCTTGGAAATTTTGTCGGCTTTCCAGAGGTCATAGAGTGACTGGTCAAAAGTCTGCATGCCGTATTGGTCCTTGCCTTCTTCAATCAGTTTTACAATTTCCTTGAAGGGGCGAGATTGCTGAATAAATTCGCGCACCGTGCGGGTGCCGATAAGGATTTCCGCCGCCACAATGCGGCCCGCTCCCTCGGAAAGCGGCAAAATACGCTGTGAACAAACGCATCGCAACACGCTGGCCAACTGGTTGCGGATTTGTGTCTGCTGATCGGATTCGAAGAATTCGAGGATACGGTGCAGGGTTTCCACGGCGTCCACGGTGTGCAGGGTGGAAAGCACCAGATGGCCTGTTTCAGAGGCTGACAATGCGATGCGAACGGTTTCAGAGTCGCGCATCTCGCCAATGAGAATGACGTCCGGGTCCTGTCGTAACGCGGCGCGCATCGCATTGGCGAATGACAACGTGTCCTGGCCGACCTCGCGCTGGGTAACAATGCCCTTCTTGTTGGGATGCATGAATTCGAGCGGGTCTTCTATTGTCACAATGTGGTCGGTGCGCATCGAATTGATACGGTTTATCATTGCGGCAAGCGACGTTGATTTACCGCTGCCGGTGGGGCCGGTAAATAAGACAAGTCCATTGCGTAAACTGCATATCCGCGCCAGAATGGGGGGCAGGTTCAGCTCACCGAGTTCAGGCGCTACAAGCGGCACGGTACGCATGACGATACGCGGTTTGCCGTCGTCCATGGATATATTCACGCGAAACCGGGATACATCCTTCAGCATGTAGGACTCGTCCATTTCCATTTGTTTCTGGAAATCAATCCGTGAATGTTCATCGGCCAGCATGTCAATAATCGAAAAAAGGTCGCCGCCTGTCACAGCGTCCATCTCTTCGATCCATTCCAAGCGTCCGTCCACCCGTAGCAGCGGCGAACAGCCAACTTTAAGATGAA
>SLFT01000214.1 GCA_007124105.1 Candidatus Hydrogenedentota bacterium
CCGCCGGCGCGCTCTGGGCCGATTTTACGTATGACGCCAGTGGCGGCGCGAATCCCTATGTAAACGAGGTGGCGCAGTTTTATGACTTATCTGAAGCGGGCCGGGGCGAGATTACTGAATGGCATTGGGATTTTGGCGACGGGAGCACGAGTATACAACAGAATCCCAAGCATCGCTATGACAGCGCTGGCGCCTATACTGTAACGCTTACAGTCAGGTCGGCGTATGGCACGGCCGCCAAAGAAAAGACATTGACCGTGACCTACCGTCCGCCCACCGCGAATTTCATGGCCATGTCCACGGAACAATGGGCGGGCAGTCCGATTGTGTTTGTTGATTTGTCCATTCCCGGCTATGCTGAAATTGTTGAGTGGGAATGGGAATTTGGAGACGGCGGCACAGCGACAGCGCAGAATCCAGTTTATATCTATACAGCGCCGGGTGAGTATTCCGTTACATTGACGGTAACGGCGAACGACATAAACAACAGCAGCGCGACAATTACCAAGCGAAACTATATTACCATAATGGGTGTTCCCAACCCGCCCAACCCGCAGTTTACGTACACGCCCCGCCTCGCGCTGGTTGACGAACGCGTTGCATTCGATGCCTCCGATACACGCGAAGCCAGCGAGCCAATCCTGTCTTATCAGTGGGATTTCGGCGACGGCGTTGGCATGGCGACGGGGCGCACTACGTCGTATCGCTACACGGCCCCGGGCAGATACGAGGTCACGCTTACTGTTATTACGGAATCAACGTCCGGCAATACCCCGCCCGGCGTTTCACAAACCCGCACGGTGGTGGTTGATCGCGCGCCGTCGCCGGCTTTCACGGTGACGCCTCCGGAAGGATACACCTATATTGACCGTATTAGCTTCCGCAATGTTGAACAAGAGCCGGACGCGCGACCGATCCGGCGTTACGTCTGGGATTTTGGCGACGAAACGGGCAGCGAGGAAGCTGCGCCCACCCATTTATACGAGGCAAGCGGCCAATACCAGGTCAACCTGACGGTTTTTTTCCGGCACAGCGCATCGCGCGCAAGCGACCCGGACCTGGAGCGGGCGGCATCACGGCCTGTGACAATACGGCCGTCCATATACGATTATATCAATGAGGAAGACGGCTGTTATTTCTACTCGAATCCGTATCAGGAACCGATTATCCTGGGCGGCCAACAGGTTGCCACGGCATACATGATAGCCAGGCTCTCTTCTCAGTGCTGGAATCCGGACAATGCCGTTCGTCTTGCTGACCAGCGGTGGATACACCCGGTTACCATTATTGAACCGCTTCCCGAGTTCAAAACGAGCGACACGGCAATGCTTTTTATTGACGGCGGCAGTCGCACTTCTGTACCAGCCCCTGATTTCGCGCAAATAGCCATACTTACGGGAACAACGGTTGTTCACCTCAAGAATGTTCCCAGCCAGCCGATTGTATTCCGTGATGAAATTATTTTTGTGGGCGATGATGATGTCCGCGATACGCGCCTCGAGCTGCGCAGTCGCACGGAAGATGAGATTATCGCCTACTCCTATGACAAGTACCTGGAATCTTATGGCGCAACCGGCGCCAGCGCCAATTATGAGTGGCCCTTGCTGTTCCCCATGACCAAGGCCGCGGTAAAAGCGATGGACATGGCCCAGGAGATTCTGGGCGAAGACAGCATCTCTGATTTTGTTGTCGCGGGCGCTTCGAAACGCGGTTGGACAACCTGGTTGACCGGCGCGGTGGACCCGCGCGTGAAGGCAATAGCGCCTATAGTAATCAATGTGTTGAATATGCCGCCTCACCTGGCCCACCATCGCGCCGTCTATGGCTACTGGTCGCCGGCCATCTATGATTACGCCCAGGAGCGCGTGTTCGACCGGTTGTTGCCCGGCGGCGACGGCTTAACCGTTACCCCCGCGGCACAAACGTTGCTGGACTATGTTGACCCATATCAGTATTCGCTGCGGGGCAGCTATCCCATGCCTAAACTTATGTTGAACGCTACTGGCGACGAGTTCTTCGTGCCTGATACGACCGAGTACTATTTCCATGATCTTGAAGATGAAGCGCACCAGAGTTTTGTGCCCAATGTGGGGCATGGCATGGGTCTGGACAGATTAGAGAACATGACGCCCCAGGAACTGACCGATCCGAGCAATGCCGTGGGCATGTTGCTGGCCTGGTACATGGCCATCACGCAGGAGCAACCGCGTCCCGAGTTTTCATACGCATTCGAAGAGAACGGCGCAATCCTTGTTGAAGTTGATCCGGAACGATTGCCGGTTGCTGCGTATATGTGGCGGGCCACCTCCGAAGGGAAACGCGATTTCAGAAATCACGTGCTCGAGAAAGACGACAATGAATGGAGCCCCACCCCGTTGACAAGGCAATTGGGCGGCAGTACGGGCGCGTATTACATTACACCGGCCATTCCCGAACCGGCGCCGGGCGATTACACCGCGTATTTCGTGCAACTGAAATATCAAAATGAGGGCGTAACCTTCCCTGAGGCGCTTGATGTTCTATTGCGTCAGTTGGACTATTCCGTGCCCAATATGGTGTTTTCCACGGGTGTGCGCGTTACGCCCGATGAATACCCCGAGTTTACCGGATATGTGGCGAATGAAGAGCGGCCCGACGCGGTACTCTTTGGCGAAAGCAAACTGCCGGTTGTCGTTGTTTACGGAACGCCCCGTGAGATGGGTACATATTATGGTCAATTGATGGCGGCCGATATTAATGCCTTTGTAAATGATTATATCGCCTTCTACCTGGAGATGACCTACGGCACCACAGCGCAGCTGCGAGCCGCCTGGAACGCTGTTGCGCCATACCTGGACGCCCGGCTGCATGAGGAAATGCGGGGGATCGCCGAGGCGGAAGGCGTTAATGTATCGCTTGACCGGCTACAATTGGCGCACGCGGCGGCCCTGATGGAAGTGATGGGGGTATGGTCCGGCGCCAGTACCTTTGCCTATCGAACCATGCTGGAGGGTGGGAACGCGGCTCATGGCGCAACCCTTAACAGCCCATACCACCGACAGCAATGCGCCGTGCTCTATATTCCCGACGACGGCGTTCCGCATACCGTGTTTACCCATGCCGGCCTTGTGTTTGGAAGCACGGGTGTTAACCTGAGCGGCATCTCGGCTTTCGAGATCACGGATTTGCCGTTCCAGCCTGAAGACGAAGACTTCTGGGTTGATCCCTATACCGGCGAGGTGTACGAGACCATGCCTGGCGGTCAGCCGCGGCCCAATGCATTGGGATTGACGCGAACCATCCTATACGATGCGCTTAGTCTGCGCGAGGCCGTTGCAATGGTCAAGGCGGCGCCCCTGCAACGATCCACGACGATGGTAGTGGGCGACGGGCGCAATGAGCAGCGCGGCGCGCGGCTGCGCGGTTATTTTGACGGTGAAAACTGGATATGGGAGGAGCGCTACGATCAGGCTTTTTCCGATTTCGCGATAACAGGCAGACGCGGTATCCTCTACAGTACGACGTCGGTGTTACAGCCCGCGTTGCAGGCGGCGCTGGATGAACTGCTGACGCCCACGGCGACCATTCCGAAATTGCTGGGCGTGACCCGTATGCAACCGTTTGCGCAGCAAGGGGCAAATGCCCTGAATGTGCTTTTTGACAGCTCGCTGCTGAACATTTTTGTTGCAATTGCCAGAGATGAGGGCGGGCAATACTACGAAGCGTATCAGGATGACTTCGAGGCGTTTAATATGCAGTTATTATTGCCGTGATCAGCGCGGCAATGTAAGCTGAATAAGCTGTCTGGCAGGGTTTTCGGCAGCCTTGATCTGAACAGTTGATTTATCGGTGGACTGACGGACGTTGTCGGACGCAGTCCGACGATGCCGCGCCCATATTTTCATTGTTTACGGCGGCGAGACTGATGATGAAACCCGATGGCTGCGCGGCGCCCCCTTGGCATTGCGATCAATTTGTCAAGCGTCCATCAGGTGGGCAACAATATCCGATGCGCCGGGATGTTTGGCCAGTAAAGCGGACATATCCGTGCGCTCTTTTAATGCGCGTACGAGCGCGGCAGCGGCCGTTGTATCGCCAATCAAAATGACGCCTGCCAGTGTATTGTCATGAAACAGGAAGCGACGGTATACGCCATCGGCAAGGTCGGTTATCTCCAGATAGCTGCCGTCTTCCGGCGTTATGACACCGGCGCTGAAAAGCTCAATACCCAGGACTTTGAGCGTATTCA
>SLFT01000462.1 GCA_007124105.1 Candidatus Hydrogenedentota bacterium
CTGTTTGGCAACACAGGCCTTTTCGGGCCCGTGCTGACCCTGCTCGACGTACGCGTCATCTTCTCGACGCCCGGCGCGGTCATCGCCACCCTCTTCATCACCTTTCCCTTTGTGGCGCGTGAACTCATCCCGCTCATGCAGGAGCAGGGCATGGAAGAGGAGCAGGCGGCGCTCTCACTCGGGGCGAGCGGGCTGCAAACCTTCTGGCATGTGACGCTGCCGAACATCAAGTGGGCGCTTATCTACGGCGCGATACTGTGCAACGCCCGCGCTATGGGTGAATTCGGCGCTGTTTCCGTTGTGTCCGGTCATATCCGCGGCAAAACCAATACCATGCCGCTTCATGTTGAAATTCTTTACAACGAATATAACTTTACCGCCGCCTTTGCCGTGGCGTCGCTGCTCGCTTTTCTGGCGCTGTTGACCCTCGCTTTGAAGAGCCTGGTCGAGTGGCGGCTGCAACGGCAGCGCAAAGCGGCTGACAACAGAGTGTAACAATCATGAGCATTGAAGTTCGCAACATCTCGAAGAAGTTCGGTTCATTCCAGGCGCTGAAGGAAGTGAGTCTGCGCGTAGAATCAGGTGAACTGGTGGCATTGCTTGGCCCGTCGGGTTCGGGAAAAACAACGCTGCTGCGCATTATCGCCGGACTGGACACGCCTGATCCCGCGCCGAACATGCGGGTGTTGCTCAGCGAAGAGGACGTGGCGGCGCAGCATGTGGGCAGCCGTCAGGTGGGCTTTGTTTTCCAGCATTACGCGTTGTTCAAACACATGACAGTTTACGACAATATCGCCTTTGGGCTACGCGTGCGCCCGCGCGGACAACGTCCCAGCCGCGACGAAATAAACGAAAGAGTGACGCGTTTGCTGCGCCTGATTCAGCTGGAGAATCTGGGCGACCGTTACCCCGCGCAGCTTTCCGGCGGACAGCGGCAGCGCGTCGCGCTGGCGCGCGCATTGGCTATCGAACCGCGCGTACTGCTTCTCGATGAGCCTTTCGGCGCGTTGGATGCGCGTGTGCGCCAGGAACTGCGCAACTGGCTGCGTCGTCTTCACGACGAGATTCACATTACCAGCGTGTTCGTTACGCACGACCAGGAAGAGGCGCTTGAACTGGCTGATCGCGTGGTGGTCATGAACGAAGGGCGCATCGAGCAGGTGGGTACACCTGACGAGGTGTTTCACAAGCCCGAAACTGAATTTGTCATGCGATTCATGGGCAATGTCAACCTGTTTCATGGACGCGTTGAATCGGACAAGGCGGTATTCGGTCCCTGGGAGGTGCCGCCCGGCGAAGGCGTCTATACCGACGGTTCAGACGCGCGGCTTTTCGTGAGACCCCACGAAATGGACATACTCCGCGAGTCGGATGGCCGCCCCGTCGCCGAGGCTACCGTCAAACGCATCCGCTCGGCCGGCCCGTATGCCAGGGTGGAACTCGATTTGGACAGCGGCGAAACGCTGCTTGTCGAATTATCCCACGATCGTTTCCGGGCCATACAACCGAGCGTGGGGGATAGGGTACTGGTAGGGTTGCGTAATGCCCGTGTGTTTACCGAAGACTACGTAATATGACGCTTCTCGGAATGTAACACCGCTTTCTTTTCGTGGTACAATATACATAGACAGAAGCGACGGCAAACCCGACAATAGCGGAGGTTCTCATGGCATCAAACGCGACATCGAAACACTATTCCCTGCTTGAGGAGATAGCCAATAGCGTGACGCACGGCATTGGCGCTGCGCTGAGTGTACTCGGACTGATATGGCTGATTGCGCGGGCCGTGCATATTGGCGACATCATGAGCATTGTGTCGGTAGTCGTATTCGGTTGTTCTCTGTTCCTCCTTTACCTGGCGTCCACCCTCTATCATGCCATCCCCTGCCACAGGGCAAAACGCATCCTGCGTATTTTCGACCATTGCGCCATTTATCTGCTTATCGCCGGGACATACACGCCGTTTCTGCTTGTTTCCATGCGCGGCCCTGTTGGCTGGTCCTTGTTCGGCGTGTTGTGGGGCATTGCCTGTGTGGGATGCGCCTTCAAACTGTTTTTTATTGGACGGTTCGACAAGATTTCAACAGCCATGTACGTAGCCATGGGCTGGATAGCGCTTGTCGCCATCAAACCCGCCATTGAATTTATCCCCGCGGGAGCGCTGTTGATGATGCTCATTGGCGGCCTGGCCTACACCTTTGGCGTGTTCTTCTATCTTAACAACCGCATCCCCTTCAACCATGCAATATGGCACTGCTTCGTGATGGCCGGCAGCGCTGTGCATTTCTTCGCCATTATCTTCTATATCCTTGCCGCAAACGGCGTTTAACAGCGTCACTTGAGGTTTTTCTGGCTTGTTCACGAGTATCGGTATGGCGTTCGTGTGCCAGCGTCAACACCTGAACCAGGATTTGAATGCGCTGCTCGGATACATGTTAGGTTGCGTTGTTTTGTTGTAACAGCGCCTCGAAATAAGCGATGACGCGTGTGAGCCCCTCGCGCAGCGGTATGGTTGGTTCCCAGCCCAGGCGCTCATTGGCCAGGCTGATATCCGGTCGGCGTCGCGCGGGGTCATTTTCAGGCAGCGGATTAAACTCGAGTTTGGATTGTGAACCAGTCATTTCGATAACGAGATCAGCCAGTTGTCGGATGGTAAATTCGGCGGGATTGCCCAGGTTCACAGGGCCAGTGAATCCATCACAGTCCATCATGCCCAGAATGCCCCTGACCAAATCGTCTACGTAACAAAACGATCGGGTTTGCTCCCCTTCGCCATAAATGGTGATGGGTTCATTGCGCAACGCCTGCACCACGAAATTGCTGATCACGCGCCCGTCGTTAATAAGCATGCGCGGGCCATAAGTGTTGAAAATGCGCACTACACGGATGTCCACATTATTCTGTGTATGATAATCAAAGAAGAGCGCTTCGGCAACGCGCTTGCCTTCGTCGTAACAACTGCGTGGGCCGATAGGGTTCACATTGCCCCAGTAACTCTCCACCTGCGGATGCACGGTCGGATCGCCGTACACCTCCGAGGTGGACGCCTGCAAAACGCGCGCCCCCACGTTTTTGGCGAGTCCCAACATATTCAGCGCGCCCATCACATTGGTCTTGATGGTTTTTACCGGGTTGTGCTGGTAATGTACCGGCGACGCGGGACAGGCAAAATTGAAGATGCGGTCCGCTTCGACAACAATGGGATTGACGACGTCGTGCCGGACCAGTTCAAAACGATGGTTATCCAATAAATGTTGGATATTTGCCTTACGGCCTGTAAAAAAGTTGTCCAGGCACAGCACTTCTTCGCCCCGATTAAGAAGCGCTTCGCACAAGTGCGATCCGATGAAGCCCGCTCCGCCGGTAATAAGGTTTACTGTAGGCATTGTAGGTTCTCCTTGATAAATCATGGTTATTATGGGAGGTCTCCATCGTGGGCAGCCTCGCATTGCAACACGCGCTTGGTCAGCGACTCGAAAAAATCAAGTAACATGAGGACACCTTTGCAGTCTGGCAAAGTGACCTGCTGGGAGGGTCGTTCTAATCGTCAGCAGCGATATAGCCGTAATATCGGCCCATCCAGTACCCCAACAGGTAATCGTGGCCGTTAAATTCCAGTGGGTTGTCTTTCTCCCGCGTCCCGGCGCTGTGATATGGGTTCTGCACCCATGCGCTCCAGTCTTTTATGCGCCGGTCAACCGGGATGGGTTCGCTTGGACCGGGTTCGGGACTTTGCGGGGTCGGGTCAAAAGTAAAGTCAAATGTTTCTTCATACGCGGCAATGGTGTCGCTGTTCCATTTCGCGTCTAGCGGAAACCAGCGCAACGTGTTGATAGCGTCTTCGACGCCGGAGTTGTCCTCCATGAAGCGCGCCATGATGAAAGCGTAGAAGGGATTGGCTTCGGGTTTGACCCCGGGATGTCGGTCGCCCTCCCAGCTGTTGCGTACGCTTTGGGCGATGTAGCCCCGGATTTCCATATCCTGTTCATACATGAGCAACGGTAGATAGGCCAAGTACAACAGGACATCGTCGCTGTGATTCACCGCTACGGGAATAGCTGGGTTCATGTTGCGCCGCGCGTTGACGGCCAGTTCGGCGTAGCCCTTGTCAACAGCCCACTCGCGGTACAGGTTTTCGTAGCGTTCCTCGCCGGAGACATGGGCCGTCACCTTCAGCACTTGCAGCCACAGCAGGGAATTCATGCGTTCCCATGAGGACACA
>SLFT01000393.1 GCA_007124105.1 Candidatus Hydrogenedentota bacterium
CGCGTTGCGCGGTCTGGGCGCCGTATTGCGCGATACCGCGCCAACTGTGGATATTGAGGACGCCGTGATGGCGCGCGTGAGTCCGGCCCGTTCTGAAACCAGGGCACTGGAGACTTCATTGCGCGAATTGGGCGTTGCGTTATACGCCGATGCGCCTCGGATAGATATTGTGGATGACGTGATGGCGGCATATCCCGCAAGATCAGAAGAGGCGGCGCTCGCCGCGCTTGAAGGCGACATGATTGCCGTGGGCGACGGTCTTCGTACCCTTGCGCCCCGGGTGGATATTGTAGAACCTGTGATGCGCGATGTTGCTTCCGGTCGTTTCGATAAGGACATGTCCCTGGCGGCAGCGCGCAAAAAAGCGGCGCGTCGCCGTGAACCGTTGTTCTCATGGCGTTTTGTGGCCGCCGCAGCCGCGTGCGTACTGGCTGTGCTAAGCGTGTTTGTCATGCGCTTGTCGCAGCCGCCTGTACCAAACGAGCTGCATCTTGCAGGCAGGACGCCCGCAACGACGGAGAGAACACACCAACACCCTGATCATGAGCCGCCCTCCTTACTGGAGGGCGAACCGCTGGCGACCTCACCGTCAAACGCCGGTGAGCGCCTGTCGTTGTTAACGTCCGCTACGCGTCCCGTGTCCGGAACAGAACCCGAAGAAAGCGCGGAGTTTGCGAGACCGTCGCGCGCATTCACGGCACAGGACATCATTGCCGCCAAACGCGATGCGCTGGGCGGCGAATCCGAGGCGCTGGCGTTGTTGGCGCGCTGGGGCGCCTTGGACCCCGATGAAGTGCGACGACTCCTTGAGGAAGGGCTTCTTTCGCCCGCGGAACTTGCCGGGTTGAGCCGTTTTCTACCTGACGCGGAGGCGTACGCGTTGCTCAAGGAGGCGCTGGAACAGTCCCCGGACAACCCCGCGTTGCATTATGCGCTGGCGCGTAACCTGATGCTTGATCCTAATCGCTATGAAGAGGCATTGCAGCAGCTGGCCCTGTTTAAGGAAATAGCGTCGGACAACAGCCTGCCTTATTACATGGACGCGCGTATCCGCCTTGCGCAGGGCGACTATGCCGGCGCATTGGAGGCGCTCGAATATGCCGGCGCTTTTCAGGCGGGCAGCGCCTTTGCCCTTGATAACGCGCGTCAGCACAGCCTCGCCCTGCAAGCGGCGGGCATGTCCTTTGACGAGGCCCAATTGCTGGCCGCTTTCAACGCCGGCGCGGAAGAATACAACGCGACAACGCAGTTGGGGTACGAGCTGCTCAGCTACGGCGCCTACTTCGAATCGGTTGGCGATACCGAAACAGCGCTGTCCATTTACAAAAGCGTTCACCAGATGGGGCTGCAACTCAATCAGGGCGCCGCATTCTCGAATGAAATGCTGGCCGGAATTGATGTGCAGATGGCAGCTCTTGAGGCCATGAACGGACTTGCGCAGATCATGGACATACCAGGCGGGGCTTACACATTGGAAATAGCCTATGTGGCCTTTGTGGAAGGGCTTGATTTCTTCCTGGAGTACACTGAAGTGTTTGACAACATGATTGCCGTCTCGGACATGTCCACAATCTTGAATGCTGTTCGCTATATGATGCATCAAGGCGATCTGGGGCATCAGAAGGGGCCGTAAGACCGGAAACGCAGCAAGACGCACTGCAGAATATCCTTCTCAAAACGTAACGGCCCTGTTATTCGCATCAACCTTCTGATTCCACGGCAAACAACAAAAATAAACGCTGTGCAGTCTGACACGTCTGACAGCGCCCCACCTTGCCTACCGATAATCATCTATTTCTGAACCGCTGTTTCGCGGCCACGCCCTGCCGCTACTGGAAGCGCCGATATCGCTGCAGACTGGCGCTCCCAGCAGCATCAAAGCTACAAAACTAAGAGCGGAAGCGAGTCACGCCTCTATCACTCGGCGGCCGGCGTCCAATACCGTTCATACAATCGGTCGGTCTGCTCCTGCAACTGCCGGAGCCGCTCGAGCGCGCTGTCGTCGCCCGACGCATACTGAATCATCAGACGTCCCTCTTCAAAACATAGTTCATCGTGTTGCGGGAATACCTCGCGTATCAGAAATTGGGTGTATTTTACATATCGGAATGGGCCGTAGGCGCGCGGCAACACGCCCGCCGGCGCTTCCACGGCCACCGAGCGCAGTTCCTGGATGCCGGCGAGAAGGTCGGGCAATTCCAGCGAGGGCGCGAAAACCACCGTGTAATAGCGCCCGAAAGCGTCGCTCCGTTCGTGGCCATGAGTGTCGCTGATACCGCACACGGCAATACGTCTGCCTTTGGCCCGCTCCTCGAGATAGCGCGCCACCTGCAACGCGTTCACATCCATCCTGTGCAGGGATTCAATACCGAAACCACTAATCAGTTCAAGGGCGTCAAAGGTTTCCTGCTCGAAGAAATAATCCAGCAGCGGTTCTTCCACATTATGCCGATTACGCGTTATCCAATAGGGATGCGCGAGCATGGCCAAGCCGTCCCGTTCCCGTATCCGCTCCACGGCCCACACGCATGCGGCGTAATGGAACCGGTCTACATCGTCCGGTGTGGGCGGCAGCGATTCCATGAGCGCGTCCACCTCGGCGCGGTAGTCCGTCTCATCGTCTCGATACAACTCAGTAATGCCTTCGTTGGCGCCAAAGCTTACGATATGAATAGGATTGTCCGGGGTATGTACTTCCTCGGCGGGGTAGATGCGCAGGTCCACCGGCGCGTCAGCAAAGGCGCGTTGCGCTTCGAGGGAACCGTCATACCAGCGGTGATCGGATACCGCCATGAAGTGCAACCCAACGCGGCGACATGCCCCAGCCACATAAGCCGGCGACTCCACGCCGTCAGACCGGTGCGTGTGCATGTGAAAATCGCCCTTGTAAGGACGCAGACCATAGAGGTCTTCCTCGACCGAGTACACCCGAAAATTGCCCAGGGTACGCTTTTCGTCTCCGCAGGTCGCCTCAATAATCAGCGTATGCTCCTGTTCCGCCTCGAAAAACGCCGTTATCCTGAAGCGCCCATTTTCAGGCGCAATCGGCAGTTGCGTACCCGGCTCCCAGCCGCCCTGACGCGACGGGTATTCCATGGGCGCGTACGTGAGCAGATACGCGCAGTCCTCGTCCAGACTGACATGGTCAAAGAGCGGCACAATCTCGATTACCGATTCCTGATTGGCCGGTACAATACGCGGCAACACATCGAAATACCGGTTCTCCGGGCGGATTTGCGCGCCGCTCGGCAATTCCGGACAGAACAAGGGGTTTGCCGCAACCGTGCCGAGCCCCGCGGCAAGCAACAGCGCTGTCAGAGCAAATAAGCGATACTGTGTCATGATGGATTCCTTTTTTTGGTGAGTAACTCTTGCGGGTAACGTTTTCAACCATGCCTTTCTACTAGATTGTGAGGGTGGTTGTCAAGCAAACATGGAGAACGGAACTGATTGCTTCCGGCGCAACCGTTGTGATTTTCTGAAACTGCTTCCGTAACATACGTCGCTTTCCAGGCGTTATTTCTGTGGCGCAGCGAACGCGAAGCGGTACGCACCGTTTATTTATTCGTGTGTTGTTGTGGTGGGTTTCGAACCATCCCCAAAAGAACGGGTTGTCGTTGTCAAGAGAATATTTTGTACGGCGGCAGATTGGATTACAGATAGTAACCGCGTTAAAATACAAGTGTCGTTACCGTTCGAGCAAAAGAGGTTTCACTTATGCCAACTTATGAGTATCATGCAATACGGGCAGAGGGGAGTGAAGAGAAGTCTTTTGTCGGAGGCATTGTTGTCGCCAGGGACCGACACGAGGCCAAGGAAAAACTACGTGAACAGGGTCTCAAGGCCACCATGCTAAAACAGGCGCGGGGCATTATGGCGGTGATCAAATGGCTGGACGCCGATATCCGCTGAGCGCGTCGCTGTTGTGTCCGCAAACAAATACGCTTTTTCCGTTGCCACGCCAACTGAAAGACTTCGTTGGGCTAAACGCAGGGGCGTTCGCGGCCACAATGTCAACACGAAAAACGAAGACCAGCGTCATTGCGAGGCAATCTCCCAAGAACTTAAATTCTATCAATATTGAAACACAACGAATAAGCTTTTTCAGTTGCAGCGCCAACTGAAAAACTTCGTTGGACTAAACAGGTGGCGCCGCCCCCGATGGACGGTATTGACCGTATTGACGGGGATGAACGTGACTGACGGATGCCGCATCTA
>SLFT01000366.1 GCA_007124105.1 Candidatus Hydrogenedentota bacterium
GGCTGGTGAAGGCTCGGGTACGCCTGCACAACACCGATGAAATCCCATCTGACGCAAGTATTATCTTTGTAGCCAATCACTTCACCCGGCTCGAGACACTGTTGCTGCCTTATATCATCCACAAACACACCGGGCTCGAGCCCTGGTCCCTTGCCGCCGCGGAACTGTTCCAGGGGCGCATCGGCGATTACCTGCGCGCCACGGGCGCCGTATCCACCAAGGACCCCGACCGTGATAAGATAGTCATCCGTACGCTCCTTCGGGGCGATCATCCTTGGATTATCTTTCCCGAGGGCGCCATGATCAAGGACAAGAAGCTTTTTCATGAAGACGGTCTGATCAAAGTTTTTGATGGGCAGCACCGCCGGGGGCCTCATACTGGCGCGTCGGCGCTCGCCCTGCGCGCCGCCTATTACCGCGCTAGAATCCATCATCTGCAAGAGCACAGCAATGAAAAAGAATTAAGAAATATTCTTGAGCGCTTTGACTTGCATTCTGTCGAAGAGGTAACGCGTCATAGAACCGTTATTATCCCCGTGAATATTACCTATTATCCCATCCGCGCACGGGACAATATCTTTTTACGCGGCGCGCGTAAGGTAGCGGGCGATCTTAGCAGCCGTGCGCTGGCGGAACTCTCTGTAGAAGGCACCGTGCTTGCGGAGGACACCGACATAGACGTTACTTGCGGCGATCCCATTGATATTGACTGCTGTCTGGACACACCCAAATATGCGCAATTGCTGACTGGAAACGTTAACGACCCCGTCACACTTGAAGCCGATACGCGCGCAGTATTCCACGATCTGGCGCTGGCGCTGGCGCACCGGTTCATGACCACCATTTATTCCATGACCATGATTAACTTCGACCACATATTCGCCGGCATCGTTCGGCGTCAGCCGGAGGGGCGCTTCTTTCGCGAACGCGACTATCGCGAACGCATTTACCTGTGCGCCAGACAGGTATTGCGCGCGCGGTGCAATACGCACCCCGCGCTGGAACAGCAATGCAACACCATCCTCGACGATGAACCCCACCCGGCTTTTCAAGGCTTTCTTGATATGGCGGTGCAAGAAGGGTTTCTCAAGTGTAGTGAATATGGCTATCGTAAAAGGCGCCACACCCTTGCGCCGATCGCTGATTTCCACGCAATGCCCCGTGAAGCAACCCCGGATGTAATCGCCAACGAAGCGGAGTCGGCCTGGGCTGCTCCTGCAATTGTGCGTTACATCGCGCGTACGCCGGATTTCATCGTAAAGACCGCCGTTCAACGGCAAATTCTTCGTCAGGATATGCGCGAATTCGAAGAGGATTACGCCCGGTTTTATGCGCCTTCGCTTAATAAGCCTCCCAATGTGGGGCGGCCTTTCCTCTTACGGCCCTGGCGTGTGCGCGGCGGCGTGGTGCTGGCGCACGGTTATATGGCCGCTCCCATGGAGGTGCGCGCATTGGCGGATTATTTGTATCGCCACGGATTCGCTGTCTATGGCATACGCCTGAGAGGTCATGGCACATCGCCCGAGGACCTTGGCCAACGCCACAGGGAGGACTGGTACGCTTCATTTAATCGCGGTTACGCGCTTATGCGGAGCATCACGGACAATATCATTTTCGGGGGGTTCTCAACAGGTGGATGCCTTGCACTGATCGGCGCCGCCAATAAACGCGCACAAATAAGAGCCGTTTTTTCGATATGCGCGCCGTTGCACGTGCGCAACTATTCCATACGACTGGTACCGTCCATTATTTCCTTAAATACACTGCTCAAACGTTTTGGCGGCAGCCAGTATGCCTGGGATTATGTTGAGAACAGTCCTGAAAATAAACATATCAACTATACGCGTAATCCGTTAACAGGCGTACAGGAATTGACCCACGTGATGAGCGCGACCAATGAGATACTTCCGGCTGTACATGCGCCTGCACTCATTATCCAAGCGTCCAAAGACACAACAGTTGATCCCGTAAGCGGTTCCGAGATATTCGAGAAACTGGGCGCACAAGACAAGCAACTCGTGCTTTTTGAACGCGAGCGTCATGGCATCATCAATGGCCAGGGCAGCCCCGAGGTGTTTGCGCAGGTCGAGCAGTTTCTGACACGTACGTTGAAACAGGCGCAATCGCAGCGATACTGGCTGTTGGGCAGACGCCTGGCATCACTGTTTTCACAGGGCAACAACGCGCAGGATTCGAATGAAACCCAAATGACACCGAAACCCGCAAATGGCGACAAGTTGCTCGATGGGCAAGAAACAAAAGAAAACAATTGACACTTTATCACGCTTTGTGTTAGTTTTTTGCCTGGACCTGACGTTGTGCGCCTGTGTTCAGGCCAGAAGTCTGCGCGGGCGTTGGCGCCTTGTCGGCTCGTAAGCCCCATATAAACAAGCGGCTTAACATACCACATCATTTGCACACCGTCATCCCCGCGAAAGCGGAAATGATGGCGATGTCTGATCTCGCTGCAAAGTTCTACGTTTCTGGCAACGTCCGCGTTGGAAGTATGTGACGGTTTTTCGTCAGGGGCGCACTTGGTATATAATGACGGGCGACAATTTATAACGAAACGTTCTTCATACGAAAATAGGAAAGAACATCATGCGGAAATACGTTCTGGGTCTTTCAGTTATACTGATAGCAACATTGGCCTGTATGATTTGGCCATCAAGCGCTTATGCGTGGGGGCCTCGGTCCATGCGCAGCATTACCGCCATGGCGTTGCAGGTGGTAAAGCATGATTTTCCCAATACATTCCGGCCCAGCGGCATTGTGGGCCCCAATTTTGAGCGTGACGTCATGCTGGGCGCCAGCGATGGCTGGCAGGTAATCGCAGACCGAACGCCTCTTAATAATGACGATGAAGTGATACAGGCCATTGCAGCCGAAATACTGCTGTTGCGTGAAGTGCGCTTGTATGGCCCTACTTCGTATTTCGCGTATCGCATGGGCGTACTGGCGTCTCTTACGGCCCATGCCATGCTGCCCTACGGTTTTGTGTGGACACAGGAGGAGATGAGTTTACGACGCGCGATCATTGCGGATATTGAAGCGGATATTGACAACTATTCCTTTTCTGTTGCCCAGAAAAACCGCGCGTTCATTCGCAACGCAGTGGACTATTTTCGTAAGCGCCGCTCCTTTCATTCTGAAGACAAGCGGCTTATTGCGCACGACTACCAGGTCGGCGTCAATTATAACGGTATGATGCGACAGGCGGGACGCGCCTACTTCGTGCGCGCCGTTGAAACGGTTGCTGATGTTTGGAACACTGTGCTGCGCGGTGACATCTCGACCGCCGAGTTCGGTTTGTCCAAGCCCTCGCCTCGGACGCTCACATGGTATTTTCTTGATGAGATGGAATTTTTGCTGACCGTAAAGGACAACATGCACCAGGTGGAAAAGGTGTATGACAACTTTGAGAAAGTCAATCCACGTATGGCCAGCGCTTACGAACGATTGGGCGATATCTTTTATGACCACGACAGAGAGCCCGTCAGGTTGCGCGGCGTCGCTGAGTGGCAAAAGGCCTACACGCTGGGCAGCACCGAAAGAAGCGGCATCGGTCGCAAGATTTCCGCGCATTATCTTGCCGAGGGGCGCGGATATCTTGAAAACGCGACCCGGCCCGGCGCCGAGGAAACCGACCTGAATAATGCCCTGTATGCCTTCGAGCGTGCCCTCGAGTATAACCGCATGTGCGAAGACGCCGCCGCATTGATTCAAGATACACACGTGGCCATTCGGCAACGTAACGAACGGCTCGAGGTTACTTTGAATATCATCGCCACAGGCGAACGTATTTTCGAGGAGGCGGTCCGCTATCGCGACGGTCGCGATTTCGCCAACGCCATCAGCACCTATCGGCAGGCGGTCGGTTTCTTTGAGGCCGTGGACGATGAATTCAGAGATCAGGCCAATACGGCGCGGGAACAAATCAGGCGATTGCGGCGAGAGATAGCCGATGTAATCAACGATGTGGTTGACGCCGCAAGTAATGCCATTGACGAAGGGGACCGCGCCCGGGAACGCCGGCAATACGATGAGGCCATCAATCATTATCAACGTGTGCCGGGCATTGTCGCTGTAATTCCCGGAGATGAGTCCGCTACGGTTGTCCGCGATAAGAACGAACTAATCGAACTGTCCCGGCGCAAAATTGAAGAAGCATCTGTCGAGAAATTGCGATATGAAGAGGCGCAGCAGGAGCAGGCGCAAGCGCAAGCCCAGCCTTAACTTTGTCGGCAAACAACACGCGCATGGATATCAAGGGCGCATAATGGCGTCAAATAAACAGTGCCTTCTCCGCTTGAACTGGCGCGATGTGGCGCGGCGTGTCGCGACACATCCAAGGGAATGGAAGCCCCCCTGTACACACACCTTCCTGGAGGTTAAATGAAAACACTTGTCGTGAATGTGAATCCGCTGGAAACGCGGGTTGCCCTGCTCGAAGACAAAAAACTGGTCGAGCTGGTACTGGAACGCGAGGAAGACCGGAGCATTGTTGGCAATGTTTACAAAGGACGCGTGGACGCGGTCTTGCCGGGAATCCAGGCCGCGTTTATTGATATCGGGTTTAAGAAGAACGGGTTCCTCTATGTGTCCGATGTCGCAGGCGCAGAAGGTACCGGCGATATTGTGCTTGAGAACGGCGTGATTCGCTCGAAATCACGAAAGAAACGGGCGCGGCAGCAGTCTATTGAAACCATGATAAAGAAGAACGAGCATGTCATGGTGCAGGTGGTAAAAGACCGCCTGGGTTCAAAAGGACCACGGCTCACCAATTTCATTACATTCCCGGGCCGCTACCAGGTGTTGCTGCCGACAATAAATACCTTGGGCGTATCGCGCAAAATCGAATCGGACCAAGAACGCAACCGATTGCGAAAACTGCTGCGAGAACTGCGCCCACGGGGCATGGGAATTATTTCTCGCACCGCGTGTGAAGGGCGCACCCGTGAAGAATTAAAAAGCGACCTCGATTTCCTGTTGCGCGCATGGGAGCGGGTCAAAGATAAGTATGAGCGGGCCAAAGGCGTTTCGCTGCTTCGGGAGGACTTGGGACCGGTATTGCGCACCGTTCGCGATTTGTTTACCGCGGAATTTGATCGCCTGATTGTGGACAGTGAAACAGAGCACGGTCGCATCATGAATTTTCTGGAACAATTTGCGCCCCATCTCAAAAAACGCGTGAAGCTGTACCGCGAAAAAAGGCCGCTATTCGATAAGATGGGCCTCGAAGAAGAAATTGAAAAAGCGTTGCGACGCAAGGTATACATGAAAAGCGGTGGTCATATATGCATTGATCATACGGAGGCGCTCACCGCCATTGACGTAAATACAGGGAAATTCACCGGCAAGAAACAACTCGAGGACACTGTGTTGCATACGAACCTCGAGGCGGCGGCGGAAATCGCGCGACAAGTGCGGCTCCGGGATATTGGCGGCATCATAGTACTCGACTTTATTGACATGGAATATCCCAAGAACAGACGCACATTGCTCAAAGAATTGCGCGAAGCCCTCAAGAACGACCGCGCCCGCGTCACCTTGTCCGAAATCACGGAGCTGGGCATGATCGAAATGACCCGGAAAAGAGTGAAGCACAACCTGGTAAAAGCCATGTCGCAACCTTGTCCCTATTGCGAGGGAAGCAGCATGGTCAAATCCGTCACAACGGTCACCTTTGATACGTTGCGAAGGCTGCAAGGGTTATTCTGCAAAACACGGGAAAAGCATATCATTTTGCAGGCTCATCCCGACGTGGCAAGACGCTTGCGCGGCGAAAACAAAGACCTGCTTGACGCTATTGCCGACCGATTTGGCCGCGAAGTGTCCATTGAATCTGTGTCCGACTTTCATATCCATCGTGTATGTATCCTGCGCGCGCGCAACCGCGCCGTCATTGAGGAACAGGACAACTAACCCCCATACTATCTCTCCAGGGTTCTGTTGCGCAAGCGGCGAGTTGACTGTCCCAGGCGCCTTGTTCGGAACACCGCCTGTTCCATATCGCCGTGTTGGACTAAACGCCGTAAAAATCAAAAAATGCGCGTCAATGTAGATGCGGCATCCGCCAATCCGTCAATCCGCCAATCCGTCAATCCGTCAATCCGTCAATCCGTCAATCCGTCAATCCGTCAATCCGTCAATCCGTCAATCCGTCAATCCGTCAATCCGTCAATCCGTCAATCCGGTCAATCCGGTCAATCCGGTCAATACGGTCAATACGGTCAATACGGTCAATACGGTCAATACGGTCAATTGGGGCTACCCCCTGGCCATCGGCATGATATTATTGGATTTCGGGATATTCCCGTATCCAAACACCATGATGTCACGACACACCCGCCACATCTGAACCTCATGGCTTCGCCAATACTGGCGCACTCAGCAACTCTTTTTCTTCGTCCCATATTCCCCATACAGCACTAGTATACAAACGTTTGAATTAAGCGAATGTTTGTGTTATAATCCTGCCACAACAACCGTCCGCGCATACAGAAATTCGAGAGGCTTCACCTATGGAACCCAAGACACCCACCACAAGAGAGGCGCTGATAGAAGCGGCAGGCGAACTGTTTGCCGAGCATGGCGCCGAGGGGACCAGCGTACGCGCCATTGCCGCCAAATGCCAGGCGAACATTGCCTCGGTGAATTATTATTTCGGCAGTAAGGAGAATTTGTACCTGGTGGTTATCCGGTACGTACTGGAGCAGACGCGCTGCTATCGCGCGGCGGCCTTGCTTAAAAACCAGCATGAATGGGCTCATGACCCAAAAAAATGCGGCGAGGCGGTATACCAGATTGTAGAGGAACATATTCAACAGTATTTCACCGGCATTCATCCCCGCTGGTATGGGCGCATCTTCATGCGCATATTGTTGCAGCCGACGCCCGCTATCTGGGAAATCATGGAAGAATTGATTATGCCTAATTTTGATTGCCTGCGCGGCGTTCTTCGGTGCTGCCATCCCGGAATGAGTGAAGAAGAGGCCGAGATGTGGGCCGATTCCTTGATAGGACAGCTGACGCACTATATTTTCGCCGAAGATTTTCTACTGATTATTCCCGGGCGCCGTAAACTTACGGACAGTGCCTATCAAAAAGATATTTTGCGTCATGTGTCGCGAACAATCATTCGCGGGTTGGAGCTGCCCATGCCCGAATTCTTGATGGAGGGCGCCGCCGATGCATAGATACGGTTTAACAGCATTGTTCGTTGCGCTCCTGCTTGCCCATGGCTGCGCGCGCTTTGACGCATTGACAACCAGGCGCACAGAGGCCGACGCATTCTTGTCGCATATAGACGCGCGCACCAAGGCCGCATTGGAAGTAGACGCGCCCCTTGATTTGGACCGGTGCATTGCCATCGCCTTGGAAAACAATCACGATATTAAAAGCGCTGACCTCGAGCGACGCCTGGCGATGCTGAACAAACGCATTGCCTTCGCGAACTTTTTACCCGAGGTAACGTTTGATTATACGTACACGGAATTGAACGAGGCGCCGGCGTCCGCCATTTTTGGCTCTATGAAAACCACCATGCAGGACCGCATTGTTCGCGAGACAGCGTTGCAAGCGCGCATGCCCATATTCGCGCCGGCCACCTGGTTTCTGTATGCGCTGCATCAGCGCGGCGAAGAATTAAGTGCTGTTGCCTCGGACTACACGCGCCAAATGATAGCGTTACAGGCAACTGGTCTGTATTTTCAGTGTCTGGCAACGCGTGAATCCCGTCGCGCATTAGAAGCGCAACGGGATGCCGCCGTTGCGCTGGCGCGCGAGATCGATGCGTATCACAACGAAGGGCTTGTGACCGACGCTGATCTTGCCCAGGTACGCGTGTTGCGCCTGATGCGCGAAAACGCGCTGGAATTAAACGCGCGCGCTTATGAACAGAACCTGGCGGAACTGTTGACGGCGATGGGGCTCGCGGCCACGGCTGATCTCGAACTTGCGGGTTCCACGACAATTGCGCCGCCCGAGGGTACGCTTGACGACTGGATACTGAAGGCAATGCTGCGCCACCCGCGCCTTGCCATTGCTGATTTGGTCGTTGCGATTGAAGAGGAAAAAGTGCGTATCGCCATTACCGAATTCCTGCCCACGCTGATAGGATTCGCCAGCAGGTCGCACACCTCCAATTCATTCATGGCGTATCCTTATGTTTCCGCCTTCGGCTTTGCCGGCCTGATGACCGTTTTTAATGGGTTCGCCACTGTGAATGAATACCGCGCCGCGCGCGTCGAGCAAGAACAAGCCTTTTTGAGGCGCGAACAGGAAAGTCTCGCTGTGATGCTCGAAGTGGTGAGAGCCCACGCAGGCGTTTCAGACGCGACCGATAACGCGCAGTTGGTGGAAGCGGCGGCGGAGGCGGCGGTAATCATGTTGCGCGAGGAAAAAGCGAAAATGCGCGAAGGACTGTTGCGGCCCTCGGAGATGCTGGACACCATTGCCCGGCACGACGAGGCCCAGGTCAACGCCGTTAACGCCCGTTACCAGAAACAAGTGATGGCAGCCGTTGCGCGCAATGTACTTGGCGCAACGTATCTCGAACAAGAGGATAACGAGCAATGATCAGAACCGTCATACGCAACACAATACCCCTGATACTAATTTGCGCGGCGCAGACTTTGCAGCAGGGATGCGCGCCTGAAACCGTAGCGCAGGCGCAAGGCGCGGAACGGCGCATACCGGTAACCACAACACGGATACAAGAACGAGACTTTGAAGAACGTGTTGCTGTACAGGGCAATGTGTTGGCCAGGCATTATGCCATGATTGCGCCCACCATCAACGGCCAGGCAACAGACGTTTTTGTCGAGGAGGGAGACAGGGTTACGGCCAATGAGACCGCTTTACTGCAAATAGATAAGGTCGCGCTTACCCAGGCATACGAAATCGCATTGCAGGACCGGGTGGTGGCGGAACACGCGCAACGAGACGCCGAGGCTCAAAAGGCGGCGGCCCAGGCGCAATACGAGAAGGCGCGCCTGGATTACGAACGCTTCAAACGACTTCGCGATCAAGAAGCGATCACGCCTGACGCCATGGAACAGATGGAAGCGGGGTACACGGTCGCCAAAGCCCAACGGGAACGCGCCGAAACGGCCGTCCAATTGCGTAAAGAACAGGCCAAGCAAGCCGACGCGGCGCTGGCCATCGCTCAAAAGCATCTTGATGATTCATTGATAATAAGTCCTATAGACGGCTGGGTCACTTTTCGGGGCATCAAGCCCGGTGAATACGCTGCCGCCGGTACGCCTGTCTTTCGAATTTCCGACACCAGTACGCTTGAGGTATCGGCCTTTCTATCTGGCGAATACTATCCGAAAATCAAGACAGGAGAAACGCATGTACGCGTACAGGTAAGCGGCATTGACATGGGACGCATACCCATTTTCTATAAGAGTCCGGAAATACAAGACCAGCTGCGCACCTTCGAGATCAAAGCGCTGATTGACACGCCGCCTGAAGGCGTTGTACCCGGCGCCATCGCCCAGATAGAAACAACGCTACAGACGCGCACCGGTCTCGGCGTCCCCCATGATGTTGTTCAGATTCGCGACGGCAAAACCGTCGTGTTTGTGGTCGAGGAAGACGCCGCGCGGGCCGTTGAAGTTGTTGCCGGACTGACCGCCGACGGATGGACCGAAATGGTTGGCGACACACTTGACGCAAATGCGCTGGTCATCAGGCGCGGCTACAACCTTGTTAACGACGGCGCCCCCGTGGATGTGCAAGGAGAGGAGGAATAGATGTTTCTTTCCAATGCCGCCGTCCGCCGCCCCGTAGCAATGAGTTGTCTAGTCATCGGGTTGACCTTGCTCGGACTCAACTCCTATCGGAATATGGGGCTTGAGATCATGCCCGAGGTGGACATACCCATTATTACCGTTGTTACGGTGTATCCCGGCGCCACACCCGATGAAATAGAAACCGACATCGCCAGGCGCATCGAAGATGAGATGGTCGCCATATCCGGTCTGAAGCACTTAAATTCAGTCGCTCTTGACAATGTCTGTCAAACCCTGCTTGAATTTGAACTCGAGGTGAACGTTGATATCGCCGCGATGGACGTTCGCGAACGACTTGATTTGATTCGGGCGGATTTCCCTGATGGCGTTGAGGACCCCATCGTAATGAAGTTTGATATTAACGCCATGCCTGTCCTCTCATTGGCGCTGACCGGCGACGCGCCCATTGACGAACTGTATGACTATGCGGATAATGTCCTGCGCGATCGCATTACTGTGATTCCCGGCGTGGCCAATGTGGAATTGACGGGCGGCGCGGAACGCCAGGTTCAAATACTGGCGGACAGAGATAAACTTGCCGCACGCGGCCTGATGTCGCTTGATCTGGTTCGCGCGATTCAAGAAGGAGTGCGCACGATTCCGTCGGGGCGTATTCGTGTCCACGGAACCGAATATACGGTCACTTTTGACGCTGATTTTGCGGACCAGGAAATGATCGGCGCCCTCGAGATTGCCGGAGCAGAAGGACAGCGCACGTATATCAAAGATGTGGCTGAAGTGCGTATGGCCACAGAGGAACTGCGACAGATGGCGCTGGTGGATGGGCGCAACGCTATTTCCATTCGCGTAGTGAAACGGGCTGAAGCCAACGCTGTGACAGTTATTGACGCCGTGAGCGAGGCAATGGAAACATTGCGCGGAGAATTGCCGGGCGGCATGGAACTTGTCTGGGTAACGGATGATGGTGTTTTCACCAGGGCGATGGTAACCAGCGCATGGATGAACGTCTTTCAGGGAATTCTGTTGACTGCGTTGATACTTTTCCTGTTCCTGTATAATCTGCGCTCCACGCTGGTTATTGCCATCACCATGCCGCTCACCATTATTATCGGTCTTTTCTTTATGGAAATGGTCGGGTTTACGCTCAATATGCCCACATTACTCGCCATCGGCATGTCTGTTGGCATACTGGTAACCAACTCGATTGTGGTATTGGAGTCCATTGTCAGACGGCTCGATGAAGGAAAATCACCCAGCGAGGCCGCAACAATCGGCGCGAACGCCGCATTTGTAGCGGTGCTTGCGAGCGCCGGAACAAATGTCGTGGTACTGTTTCCGCTCTCTATCATGCCGGGCATGGTCGGCCTTTTCATGGGGCCGTTTGCGCTCACCATGGTCATTGTTACTGTGGTGTCGCTGTTCATTTCCTTCACCCTTACACCCATGCTCTGCTCGCTTATCTTAAAGCCAAAAAAGAAAGACTCTCGGTCTCCCCTGGCTTATATGGAGCGTTTCTGGAACCGGGGACTTGACGGCGTTATTAGCCTGTATCAGCGCCTGCTGATGTTCAATGAGCGTCACCGTTCCGTGGCGGCCCTGTTTCTCGTTGCGGTTGTGTTGGTTTTTATACACAGCATACGTCTGGCGGGAACGCTTGGTTCGAGTATGGGCGAGGAAGCCGACCGAGGTGAGTTGTTGATTAAACTTGAGTTCCCCACCAACTATAATCTGGCCCGCACCCGTGAGCATGTGCTTGCCATTGAAGAACGGGTGCGCCAGCTCCCGCATTTGCGCCATGTGCTGACCAGCGTCGGCAACGTGGAAGGAATGATAGGGCAAGCAAGCGAAGGGGTACATCTTGCGCAAATGATGCTGCGGTTCAATGAACGCACCGACCGGCGTGAGTCGTTGGAAGACCTGATGGAGCAGACCCGTCTGGAGGTGGGTGATTACCCTGGCGTTATCGCTACGCTGGCCATTCCCACCGCTGTTGGCGGTCAGGGTTCGGACGTGGAATTTGAAATTTATGGCCCAGACCTTGATACCTTGGACCAACTGGCGCTTGAGGCGCAGGCCGCCGCCGCCAATATCCCCGGATTCAGAGACCCGGACACGACAACACGCCAAGGAAAGCCGGAACTACGCGTCAGACCGAATCGGGCGGTACTCGCTGATTTGGGCTTCGCGCCCGCGAATCTTGGCATGGCGCTGCGCGGCAATATCGAGGGAATCACCGCCGGCACATTCAAACGCGACGCGCGCAACTACGACATTGTAGTGAAGTTTGCCGAAAAAGAAGGCAAGGAACAGGTAGGAGATTTTCTGTTTCCGGGCGCGCCCGGGCGTCCTGTTCGTCTTACCAATCTGGGCCAAATTGAGGAAACGCGTTCGCCGGTGCAGATTACGCGCAAGAACAAGCAACGCATCTCAAAATTCTTCGCGAACCTGGACCCCGCGTTGCCGCTCGGCACCGCCGCTGAACTATTGGCCGAAGCCTTTGAAGATCGTGTTGATTTGGGTGGCGGCTATAGTTACCGATTTGGCGGCCTTTACGAAATCATGGAAGAAGGCTTCGAGGCGCTCAATGAGGCAATGCTCATCGCGGTGGTACTGGTGATTCTGATGCTGGCCGCCATTCTGGAATCTTTCAAGCAGCCCGTGCTTATTCTTGTTACGCTGCCCCTCGCCCTTATTGGCGTCATTTACGCCCTGTATCTGGGCGGCTACAGCATGAGCCTATTTGTTATGATGAGCGTTGTGATGATGGTAGGCATTGTAGTCAATAACGCCATCCTTATCATGGACCAATTCAACGTGCATGTCGCAAGGGGCATCCCCCGGCACAAGGCCATGGTTGCCGCCGCCAGCGAACGATTCAGGCCCATTGCGATGATCACCTGTGCCGCCGTACTCGGCATGATGCCTTTGGCTTTTGGGCGCGGCATTGGCGCCGAAATGCGCAATGACGTCGGTGTCGCTTCCATTGGCGGAATTCTGGTTTCAGGCCTGCTCACCCTGCTTGTCATGCCAATCCTGTACGACTTCTTTACGCGCAAACAGAACAATACCGCTCCAGCGCATGCAGTCGCGCCCGAGGACGGCAACGCATCCGAAAAGCCCGAAAACAAAGCAAACACACCGAGTGATTAGAGATTTAATGGCAAACGTAACTATCACGGCAGGTTTTATCGTCATGATGAATGTGTTACAATGCAGCAGGTTTGCATTCATTCGTATTGCTCGATAGTTTCAAACAATGGACATGCCATATTAATGTCACAGTCTTATCGTATATGTGGAACAGCGCTGTTCCTCGTATGGTTGCTATGCTTGGCGTCCATGCCGGGCTGTACGCGCGCCACCATTCCCCTGACTGAAATCAGGGTTCCCGTCCCAAAATCGCCGGTAGACTTTACACCGGTCTGGGAGATATTCGGCGGGTACCGCGAGGGTAACTTTTACAGCCTGGACTGGTCCGAGGCCTTTGATGCAATGCACGCCAAACTGTCGCGTGAGTACCCTTTTACGGAATGGAAGGAAGTAGACTGGGACGCCCTGTACGACGCGTACAGCCCGCGTATCATCGCCGCAAAACAGGCAGAGGACGAGCGGGCGTATTATATGACGTTGCGCGAATATCTTTTCAGTATTCCTGACGGCTATCTTCGTATTACAACACCGGGGGAATATCGAGAAGAAGCGATAGGCGGCGATTATGGGTTCGCCGTCCTACCACTGGAAGACGGTACGCTCATTGTCGGCGCGCTGGAGGAAGATGGGTTCGCCGAACATTCGGGCATACAGTGGGGCGCTGAAATTCTGGAATGGAACGGCGTTCCGGCGCGGGAAGCGCTGGAAGCCACGGATATTCTTTGGAGCGACAGCCCTGCCGCTACACGCGAGTATGCGTTATTCGAGCGATGTATGTTAATGACCCGCGCGCCAGTGGGTACCGAAGCGACCATTATTTTTCGCAATCCCGGCCAGCAAAGCCTGTGGGGAACCAGGCTTCGCGCTCGGCGCGACATGTTCAGGGGATTGCAGGACCTGACCCTCGAGGGAAAGCCGTTCAGCGAATTTGAAGCGCCCATCGAAACCCGTATTTTGGATGAAAACATTGGCTATATAAAAGTATATTGCCAAGCGTCTACCCTGGCCATGCCATTCCCAGCGCGGGCATTTCGTCGGGCCATTGAACGATTCATAAACGCGGAGGTGAACGGCATCGTTCTTGATCTACGAGGCAACAGCGGCGGCACAGACGAACTCGCCGCCACCTTTGCGGGACATTTTACGAGTGAGCCGCTGTTCTTCCGGGATGTGGTTGCCTTTGACGAGGAAAAAGGCGGGTTCGCCTTGCAGGAAGGGGTTCGCCTGACAGTGGAACCGCGCGAACCGGTCTATGAAGGGCCCGTGGCGCTGCTTATCCATCGCAACACCCGCGACAGCGGCCAGGCTATTGTCAACGTGCTGGCGCCGCTCCCCCATGTGTTTGTTGCAGGCGCACTTGCCACCGAGGGTTCATACGCCCAAGTGGGCGCGGAAATATCCATGCCGCTGGGATACAAGATCAATTATCCCATCGGAAGAATGCTTGACGCGGACGGCGAAATTCTAGTTACCAGCGGCGCTGATATGGAAAGCCGCGTTAACCCGCATGTGCGCGTACCGTTTACGTTGGAAGGGCTGGACCGCTACTTCAACCAGGGCGAAGACCCTGTTCTCGAACAGGCTGTTGAAGAAATAACGCAACGCATCGGGGAAGAATAAAAACACCTGCGGCGATACCAACTCTGCCAGTCTCCTTTTCGGGACCGCCCTCGCGGGTTAAGGGCGGCACGAAATCATTCCACGCCTTGATTGCCCGAAAGTTTTGCGTGTCCTCAGTCCGCCCGTCGAACCATGTCCGCGGCAGCAGTTACCCACAACGCATGGTCGTTCAAAGAAGGTACGCGCAGAAAC
>SLFT01000232.1 GCA_007124105.1 Candidatus Hydrogenedentota bacterium
CGGATCATACTGTTATCTTCATTCTCAAGCGCTATTCAGGAACGAGGGTGGTAAGGCGCGGCGGTATGCGCGTGGACTGATTGGCTGGGCAATGGGGCAGTAGGGAGGCAATGGAATTTTCAAGAGATCGGATATTCCCAAAATGGGGGTATAGGAACGAGAGTAAAATCTTATTCCAGTTCGTCAATCACCCGCTTCATGATGTCTGTGTGGTCAACAAACCCGCCGTCAATATTATATTCCGACAGGAAAACGCGTAGTTCGTCTTCCATAGACGCGTACTTGTCAGGCACCACATCAGCGCGGAAAGTGTAGGGGTGAACAACCAGGCCGCGCGCGTGGGCGCGCTCGACCAACGTGGGATCAGCCTCGATGCGGCTTTTGTGGGGGCCGATTCCCTGGGCGTACGCGGCAATTTCGTCCAGCCCTTCATCCGTAACCAGCGCATCCTGCATGCTGCGGTCCGATATGAGCTGTACCAGCGGCTGATCAGCGCCCAGTTCATCGCGCAGGCGTTTGAGCGTTGCGGGAACAAAACATTGGATGTACACATTCGCGTCGGGCCCGGTATACCCGTATTTGGCCAGCATCTCGAGCAGCAGTTCCGAGAAGGCGTGTCCAGCCCTTTCATAAAATATCGGGTCTTTCAATTCCGGGTATATGCCCACGTCGCGGCCCGTAGTAGCGTTCAGTCCCTGGGTCAGCTGTATCAACTCTTCAAGCGTCGCTATCTGAAACAGACGCGTTTCTTGTGGGAAACGGCGCGAAGAACGTTCCACTACCGTCAGCTGTTTGATCTCCGCCAGGGTGAAGTCCACGGCATACCATCTGCCATTCTCCCGGGCGCGGTCTGGGAAAACTGTTGCCACATCGGTGGTAGCCTCGAGCGTCATGTCGTGGAGGCAGATTAGGATGCCGTCCTTTGTTACGGCGAGGTCGGGTTCGAGGTAATCGGCGCCCATTGCATAGGCCATCGCATAAGCGGCCAGCGTATGCTCGGGCAAATAACCGCTGGCGCCGCGATGGGCGATGATGACTTTGTCTGCATTGGCAAGGACGCACGCTGAAGAGACGGCCAGCGTAATCAACACGGAATACACACGGTTCATGGAAAAGAAATGCGTTTGTTTCAAATCAGTTCTCCCTGAAAATAAGGCTACGCAGTAACGCGGGAAGTGCCCGCAACCCAAAGAAATAAACTCATCCGCTCGTGGCCATGCCGATTACGGAAAACATAAGTCCCAGCAGGATCAACAGGACAAGCCACCAGCGTATTGGTGGGCGCGTATATTCGAAGACGTTGCGCAACACAATGGGTGCATCCGGGTTTGCCGTTGTTCTGATGACGATGCTTGTCATTCCCGGTCGGCTGCTGCGCGGCGTCTGAAATTCCAGCAGGAACTCATCTTCGCCCTGTTCGCTAATGAAGTCGCGGGCGGCGACCTTGCCGCCTACCGCGGCCCTTACGCCGACAAGTTCAATCGAGTCAATCCAAGCGAGACCGCCGTAGGGCGAAGTAATGGTAACGGCCGTACCGCCTTCAACGGGGCCTGTACCCACGCCTTTGACCGGCATATTGTCAATGGCCGTCAGTTGTATAGCCCGCTGGGCCGACGGCGGCAGCACCGCGTTGTGTCGCCAGGTAAAGCTGTTTGCCGGAACATTCGCGCTTGCGCCATAGGCGCGCGCATCTGTCAACGCCCGCACTTTCTCTGTCGCCGCCACTGTAGCGTCGTTCACAGGGACGACTTCATCGTTTTGCAGCGCGCTTTGATACAGAGGCGCAGGCTGGGCAGTGGTTTCAGCGTTATACAAGTAGTCATAGTTGGAAGCGACGCCCCAGAGGCTTATGCCGCTACGAACGAGATTGTAGGTTGGACCGGCGTCCGGCGCAGTGGCCATGTTTATTGTGATGGCTTGCGCGGCGGTGAGCGGTCGCGCGTCGCGTACGTCATAGGGCCTGTCAAAGGCCAGCAACTCATGGGTTGCGTCATGGTATAACATGACGCCGTACTGGCGTATGCGTGTTGTGCCTGTGTCCGGTATAAACAAGTGTACACCCACATCGTACAGGCCGCCCGCGGCATTGCCCGGCATGACTTCAAGGGCATTGCCCCTGCTTGCCGCGATAATTCCCGACGGTGCGGCGCGGACTATGCCGTGAACAGGGGCTTCGCCCAGTGGCGGAATGGTAACGAAGGCATTCTTGCCGCCAACGCTTCCCACCAGCACCGATGTTTCGCTGCCGCCGCGCTCGGCGGTAAACGCGGCGGTGTAGAGATCGCCACTGACGGTTCGTTGGTTGTATCGGAAGCCAGGCTCATAGGGTGCAATCATGTCGCCGTTTACGAGCGCCAGATCAACCTTAATGCTGTTCGTTTCGCCCGGGTTTGGCAGGGGCGGCACTTCCACAAAAGCGTATTGGCCGGAAGGGGCAACATCAAAAACCGGAACGTCGTTAGCGCCAAAACGAACGTGGGTCTCGCTTGTAATGGCTTCGCCTCGTACCCTGGCCACCACGCCGCCAAATACCCACGCTTCAGCGGGTTCGATGGAAGTTGTCGTCAACTGACTGAACCGCGCCGTCAGCTGTTTGGAACTGTCCATCACAATAGTTACCGAAGCTGTAGTGGTGTTGGGATGCACATCGGCGGCGTTGGCGCCTGTCCATTGCACAAAGCGGTAATCGCTGTCTTCGCTGGGGAGTGCCGTAAGCGCAACTTCAGCGCCTGCGTCGTATCCCGCAGCCGGTTCAGCGGGCATTACCACAATTTCGCCGCTGTTTTCCGGCAGAACATCCAAGGCCAAATGAAACACCTGTTGGAAACGCGGCGCGATCACGTAATCCGCTGCAAGGGTTACGTCCCAGGGATTATCCGAAAGGAAGTTGTCGCCGGACTCAGTGATGATGCGCCAGCCGTCAAACCTGTAGCCGGGCTGGGGGCGCCCGATAATTCTGACGTCTGCGCCCGCATTGTAAATGTGAACGTTGGGGCTTGTATCGTTAACGAGTCCTTCCGGCTGCAACAGCACATCTCCGCCTTCGCCTGGCAGGATATTCAACGCCGTCATCTGGGGTTGCAGGAATACGGCGCCCGCTTGTTTGTCGCTGTCCATCACAAGTGTAGTCGGGTCGCTATGTTCACCGGCCAGATCGTGGCTCCAGGCAACGAACCGATATCCTGGCTCGGGGGTTGTCGTCAACACCACTTCCCCGTCAGCCTCGTACCAGCCTGTCGGCCATCCTGGCGAGGACGCGGGATTCGCCGTGATGACGCCGCCGGTGGATGACGCCAACGACAATTTATAGGCTTCGCTCTCGAATATCGCCGCGATAGCGGTATCTGCTGTTACGGTCAACGCGTGGTCTGGCGTTGTTATTTGAGAAACGGCGTCCTCAACGGTTATCCGGTATTTGACAAACAAAGCCGCTTCAATGGCGGTTAACACAACGGTTTCGCCCACAATATAGTCGCCGCTTTCCAATATCAGGTCGTCGCCGTTTGTTCCGGGAAGTATGCTTTGACCAGGGTCCGTCAACACTACGCCCTGTGTATTTTCAGGCAACACCTCAATGGTCACTGTCGCCACGGACACGAACGCGTCAATGGGCAACAGTAACGAAAACGTGTTCAGGGGGTTTGTACGGTCTCTGAATACAACAGGGATCGCCTGTGCATCCTCGGGTAATGGTATTGACGCAGGCGACCATAGGTAGGCCATATTCGTGGCGCTCGTATCCGTTTCATCCAGAGGCGTAATTCCCTCGCCGGGCGCAGAAAACGGCGTACCTTCCGGCGGCAAAAAGGATGCGGGCGTATCCCCGACAAGCACTTCATAACGCAATTCCGCTTCTTCGGCGCTCAATCCGACTTCACTCTTCTGGGGTACGGCCTTCGCCTCGGAAACAGGAAATACGCCTGTGAGCGTGATGGGTACGGAGCGGTTCACGGGAATAACAGACAGGGACACACCGGCTACATTCACTTTTCGCGTGAATTCCACTGCGATGTGCGTATCAGTCTCAATGGTGAATGTATACTGGTCGCTGAAGAGTTCAGCATCGCTGCCGATGTAGTAGCCGTCAATCCACCAGGCGTTCACAACGTGCGCATCCGGATCGTAAGGTTCGGCAACCAGGGAAATTTCGTCGTGTTCCCAGAAACAATACACGTCTTGCTTGTCGTCGTTGCAGCTGATTGGTTCC
>SLFT01000132.1 GCA_007124105.1 Candidatus Hydrogenedentota bacterium
ACATCGCCACCATCCGCTCGCCCCTGTATATGTGGCTGGAAGACGGCACAATCGCGGGCTTCGAAGGTACGGACGCGTGTTGTCCCATGAACTGCACCCATGTGTATAACTACGCCATGACCCCGGCATACCTGTTTCCCGCGATGGAACGCAATGTGCGCGAGACTGATTTGCTGGCGCAGATGCATCCCACCGAATCGTATATTCCTCACCGCACTGTGCTGCCCCTGTCGGAGCCCCGGCTGGGCTTCGAGATAGGCGGACCGCATCACCCGGCGCTGGACGGAGAGTTCGGCGCCTTGTTGAAGGTTTATCGTGAGTACCGTCAATGCGGCTATAACGACTGGCTGAAAGCGCTGTGGCCGCGAATGAAGCAGCACCTCCTTTACCTGATGGCGTCGCATGATCCGGACGGCGACGGCGTAATCCGCGGCGAACAACCCAACACCTACGACATCCACACCTACGGCAGCAACACATTCATTGGAACATTGTACTTGTGTACGCTTCGCGCGATGGAGGAACTGGCGGGCGTTGTGAACGACAACGCACTGGCGCGGTTGTGCCGCGAGCGCTTCGAGAAGGGCGCAGACGGATATGACAAGGTTTGCTGGAATGGCGCGTATTATTACAATGTGTATGACGCTCCAAACGCCACGCCGGAAACGTACAACCAGGGAAACTGCTGGGGCGCGGGTTGTCACGCCGACCAGCTGCTGGGTCAATGGTGGGCAAACCTGCTCGATCTCGGGTACCTGCTGCCGCGCGAGCGCGTACGTAGCGCCCTGGAGGCCATCTACCGCTATTGCTGGCGCGGCAGGCTGGATTTGCCCGAGCATAAACAACGCGTTTTTGCCGACCCCTGGGAACGGGGATTGCTTAACTGCGCATGGCCGGACGACGGCCGTCCCGAGCATCCGGTACTCTATTGCGACGAAGTGTGGACCGGCATTGAATATGAAGTGGCCGCATTGCTCTTGCACGAAGGCATGGTTGAAGAAGCCCTGCAAATTATACGAGCCGCCCGCGACCGGTATACCGGCAACCAGCGCAACCCCTACTCGGAAATAGAATGCGGCGCTCATTACGCGCGCGCCATGTCTTCGTGGTCGCTGTTGCCCGCAGCCGCCGGATTTCAGTATCACGAAGGGAAGCATAGTTTCGGCTTTGCGCCCCGTTTCCAACCCAATGCCTTTACCGCTTTTTTCATAACCGCCGCCGGCTACGGCATCGCTTCACAACAGCGCGAGAACGACATGCAAGTGAATAACATTGCGGTTCAACAAGGAACCTTGACATTGAAAACCATACGGCTGGAAACACTGCATACCGGGAAACCCAAAATCTCGCTTGAACCGATATGTCGCCATCAGGTTATTATGAGCGACAACACGTGCGTCATTACGTTACGCCAGCCGATAACTTTGTCCAGGGGACAAACGCTCTCCATTGAAATTGCGAAAGCATAACGCGGCGGCCTGCCAGGAACCTTGATAAGGCGTAGGGATAACAACTTAGGAGAATTGATAATGTTGCTTTCAGTTCTGGTCGCTGCCCTGGGCGTGACGGGCGTTTTCGAGACGATTCAGGAATGGGACTTTTCCGATGAGGCCGTGATAACACAATGGCGCGCCAACGCCCACCTGACCGATGTTGCGGCGGCGGACGGCGCGCTTCATGGTCGCGCCATTGACTGGGACCCATTTTTTACCTGCTCGGGGCTTGAAATCAACGCGACAGCCACACAATGTGTTCATATACGGATTCGGGCGGATCGCCCCGGCAATGGTCAACTGTTCTGGAGTGGGGTTGTGTCGGGTGCGCATGGCGGCTTCTCCGCTGAGAAGGTGGCTGATTTTTCTGTTGCTGACAAGGATGGTTTTCAGGATATCTATCTGTTTCCCTTATGGCATGGGGAAGAAACAATTCGACAATTGCGGCTGGACGTTTACGACGGCGCCCGTTTTGCCATTGAACGCGTTGCGGTGCTCGAGCGCGATGGCGAAACAGCGCGCCAGGATCAATACGCTTGGAATTTTTCCGGGGGTCTCGATGGGACGGGCTGGCTTTCCCTGAACGAGGGTTTATTGCTTGCAGGGCCGCCCCTTGCCTTGCCGCTCAGCGAGGCCGGCTGGATATCCATTGCCGCACGCGCCGTTTCGGACGCAACGATTACTGTGGAATGGGCGACCGCGGATATGTTGGGCGGACACAGGGAAACGATATATTTACGCGGCGACAACGCATTGCGCCATTACCATATCGAAAAGCAAGGGCATCCCGATTGGGAAGGGACGCTTGTGGGGTTGAATCTCTACCTGCCGCACAGTGAAAACATCACTGTCGAAGGTGTTACACTTGCAGCGGAACCAGCGGGGCCGCCAGACCTCGAAGTTGCCTATTTCGGTTTTGAGAACGGCGTCAGTCGCGCCGGCAGACCGGAGTCCGTGCTGGCGCAGTTCACCAACCGCGGCGGCGGCCATGCGACCATAGGCGACGTACGCCTTGAGATGCCTTCGGGGGCGACTGTAGTGGAAGGGCCGACGTGTTCAGGAGAACCGACGCTTGAGCACGGCGCCATTCAGGAAGTGCGCTGGCAGGTGGAAGCGGAACAGGCGGGCACATTCCAGGCGACGCTTTTCTGGGGGCGTCCAGAAGTGTCCGAAGGCGCCGCCATTACCTTTCTTCCGTCTGTGAACCATACAGCGGCTTATGTACCCGAACCGACGCCTATTGAAAGCTCCGTGGAGATATGCGCCTACTATTTTCCCGGCTGGGACGGAGACGCCAAGTATGATTGTTTGCGCAATGTGGCGCCGATACGCAAGCCGCTCCTTGGCTATTACGACGAACGCAATCCCGAATGCGTGGATTGGCAGATTAAATGGGCGGTGGAAAACGGCATCCATTGTTTTCTGGTGGACTGGTATTGGGTGGACGGATCGCAATCGCTGCTTCATTGGTTCGAGGCTTATCGCAAAGCGCGCTATCGCGACTATCTGAAAGTAGCCATTATGTGGGCAAACCACAATCCTCCGGGAACACATTCGCGGGAAGACTGGCGCAATGTTACCCGGGAATGGATAGAGAATTATTTCACCCTTGATACCTATTACCACATCAACGGCAAACCGGCGGTGTTTTTGTGGGATTCGGCGCAGCTGCGCGACGACCTTGGCGGCAGCGACGCTGTAGCCGAAGCGCTTATAGAATCCCAGGTCATGGCACAGGCGGCCGGGCACGAGGGCATTGCGTTTGTCGTTCTGCAACACAACGCCACCGCTCAGGACATGGCGTTGTGGGCCCAGGAAGGCTACGAGGGCAACACAAGTTATCATGAGTTCGGCAGGGCGCTTCATAAAGCGCCAAGCCCTTCACAGGCGCAGTTCGCCGATGTCGTGACCACCGCGCCCGAGACCTGGCAGGAACGTCGGAAACAATCGGGCGACCTGGCATATTATCCCGTGGTGGACACAGGCTGGGACGCACGTCCCTGGCACGGCCCCAATGCCATGGCGTTCCACGGGCGCACGGTTGCCGGGTTCAGGGATTTGCTCGAGTCGGCGCGGGAATTCCTCACCGAACACGACAAGGGAATCCTTGTTCTGGGGCCGCTGAACGAATGGGGCGAAGGCAGCTACATCGAACCGAATCTGGAATTTGGCTTCGCTATGTACGAAGCAATACGGGAAGTGTTCGGAGCGGGCGACCCAGCGGCCTGGCCTGTGAATTTGTCGCCCCGCGATGTGGGGCTTGGTCCTTACGACTTCCCAACACCACCTCGAACCCTGTCCTGGAATTTCGAAACTGGCGCCGAAGGCTGGGCCGCCATGATGGGTGTAACCGATTTTGAGATTGCCGACGGCGTAATGCGCTTTAGAACAACCTCGCGCGATCCCGCGCTGGTGGTTTCCACGCGCGGATTAAATGCATCGGTATACACAAAGATGCGCATCCGTATGAAAATCATTGGCCAAATGACAGCCAAGTCGGCAGGACAGGTATTCTGGACCATTGGCAGCGGCAGCACTTCCGAAGCGACCAGTTATCGGTTCCCGTTGGAACGAAGCGATGATTTTCATGAATATACACTTTCCCTTGACGAACATCCCCGCTGGCGCGGCCGCATCAACATGATTCGTTTTGATCCGTGCGAAACCAGCGACGTCCTTGTGTCTATTGATCGCGTTGCATTCGAAAAGGAATGACAGCCTACGACTGCTTCTTTCTGGAAAAATTTGCTGGAAACGGCTTGCTCATAGTAGAATCACCTAGTGTAGACTACAATGATTGTGAAGTTGGGAACTCCGTACAAGCCTTGCAGGCGTAAGTGTATTATTCCGGCGGATGTTCCTTGTCGTGTCGGGTGTAAGCCGTGTTCAGGACAATATTCAGACATCCATGCAGGCGGCTGCATCCAGTGCAATTGTAAGAAACCCTTGAGGCGTAATCGTTGTGTTAAATGGATATTTAGTCAACAAGAAGACCAATGAACGCACAAAACTTGGGGATCGGGTAATCATCGGACGTGGCGTAGACGCTGACCTATGCCTGGAAGATCATGTCTCTTCGCGAAAACATATCGAGATTACCCGCGGTGAAACGGGGTTTGCGTGGCGCGACCTCAAGAGCCGCAATGGCACGTTCATTAACGGCACCTATGAAACAGCCGGCCAGTTAAACGACGGCGACGTTATTCGTATTGGGATGACGGACCTGATATTTGAGCTCGAGGTGGAAGGCCAGCGTGTGGAGCGCATGCAAGCGGCGCCGTCATTTGAGGATGCGGCAGAACAGGTGTCCAAGGCGGCTCAAGTCCTGCCTGATATTCACAAGACCTGCGTACTTTTGGACGACCTGTATAAGCTGATGACCGAAATAACGGCCGTCTATGATCTGTGCGTCTTGCAGGACCGCATTTTGCGTGCGGTTACGTCAATGATGGGCGTACAACGGGGTGCGCTGTTTCTTTCCAACGAGGTGCTGCAGCTAACGGCTTGTCCGTCCTGTGGCCGTATCCACGGCATGAAGACAGGAACGCCTGTACCAGCCGAAAGCGGGACGCTGCCGCTTAGCGCCGCGACCCTGGAAGCGATGTTGCGCGGCCAACAGAATGTGATACTGCCCGAGAGCAACGACGCAAGGCCATCGGGCAAGGTGAAGCCCGCCCTGTGTGTCCCGCTGCGTGGTAGAACCCGTATTTTCGGTGTATTGAGTATAGCCGCAAACAGCGTTGACCAGCGTTACAGCCAGCGCGCCGTGGTGATGGCCTCGGCTCTTGGCGTCACCGCCGGACTTGCCCTGGAGAATGCGTTTACGCACCAGGAACAGGTTTTGAAGCAAAAGACCGAGCAGGAGAATGAGACTGCCCGCACAATAAAAGATGGGTTTCTCCTCCACGATTGGGATACTGACGATGACCGCTTCGAGATAGCCGGCAGCACGATTCCCGCCAAACATGAGGGCGGGGAATTTTATGACGTTGTGCAAATTGATAAGGATACAATAGGGATAGCCGTCGGTGAAGTATCAGGGAAAGGAGTCTCAACAGCGTTGTCAGTAGCGCAGCTGCTTGCCGAATTCAGAATGATCGCAAAAGATGCCGCATCGCCCGCCTCCCTGTTGACGCAAATGAACACGGGGTTCCGGTGTCGCAATGAAGACGACGCCTTTTGCGCCATGACTTACGCACGCTTTCACCTGGATACTGGCCGCCTCACCTGGGCCAATGCTGGACATACACCCGCCCTCTTTATTATGGAGGACACCAATTCATTTCGCGGCGAAGCAAGCGGGCCGGCCCTGGGAGTTCAAAAAGCTCCCAACTGGAAGGACGAGACATTCGAGATGGCGCCTGGAGCGACCCTGCTATATTTTACCAGCGGCGTTGTTGATGCATGTCAGCCTGGTGAAAACAACGAACCTTTCGGCAAGGGCCGGCTGTGGACGGCTTCAGAATATGCTGCGCCTCCCGATTTGTTGCTTGATGACATAAAAAAAGCATTGGCCAACTATCTTCATGAGGCGGAGCCGCAGGACGGGTGCGCCATGATAGCGCTGCGGTATCGGTTTCAGGACGCCTGATAGCGGAGCCCTGTAAAATCGGCGATACCTCTGCGCCCGGCGCGGCGCGTCAACACTTTCTTCCGTAGCAACCAAAGAAGTTTTGCATGATTTCCAATTATATTTTGCCTGGCGTTTCACCTCTTGTATTCTGGGTTTTTGTTGGCGCGGCAGTGCTTATTCAAGGAATAAGTAAATCCGGGTTCGCCGGAGGCGCCGGCGTACTCTCGTTGCCGTTGATGATGTTGGTAATGCCCGTTGACAAGGTGGCCGCCACCCTGTTGCCGCTGCTGATTTTGCTGGACATGAATGCAATCTATCATCACCGGAACAACAAGAACTGGCAGGTCATTCGGCGCATCTATTTTCCGGCGCTTGTGGGCATTGCGCTGGGCGCGCTGGTATGGTGGCGCGTAGGCCATGCGGGCGTGGAGACCTATGGCGGATACATTAAACGTTTCGTGGGTGTAATGGCTGTTTTCCTCGCATGTTACATCCTGGCCAAGGAAGTGTCTCTTGAATGGGTGCGCGGCAAGAAGGCCGGGCCGCGCATGGCCTGGCTGGCGGGCGTATTCGCCGGTTTTTCATCCACCATCGCCCATGCCGCCGGCCCAATTGTCAGCCTCTATGTGTTTTCACAGGATATGGGTAAAACGCTGTTTGTCGGTACGGTGGCGTGGACGTTTACACTCATTAACCTGACGAAGCTGCCGGTGTATGTTGCTGTTGATCTGATTGATTTTTCCGTGTTGCGCTTTGATCTGATGCTGGCGCCCCTTGTTCCCGTCGGCTCCTGGCTGGGAAAATGGATGCACTACCATGTGTCCGAATCGGCCTTCAACCGGATCATCATGGCATTAACCCTCGTTGCCGGGTTGCAGCTGTTGTTCAACGTCAACTTGGTAAAAGCGGCGCTTGAACTCTTATGGTCATGAAACGGCCGGGGATAACCTGTCGTCACGACGGCGTCGAATTGCGCCAGGAACTCAGTTTGCGCCACAGCGTGTTGCGACCGATATTAAGAATGCGCGCCGCCTTAACCTGGTTCCCCCTGCACGCACGCAACACGCTCTCTATATGCCTTTTTTCCACCTCAGCAAGGGACAGGGTCGTTTCGTATGCGTCAGCGGGAAACGGGGAAACACTGCCGCGGCGCGCGGCGGCGCGCGAAGCCATCAGACCCGCTTCGCCCGGCTGTAATGGAAGCAGGATATAGCCGTAAACGCCCTGTCGCATGGCCGCAACGGCTTCGGGAACGCCTGACGCGGCAGTCAACACCAGCGCTCCCGATACAGACGCGGCCGCAAGAGCGCCGGCGGGCGTATCCGCAATCGTGGCCTCCGCGTCGCTTGCAACAATCTCATGGCCCTCGGATTCCAGCATCACCTTCAGGGTAAGCCGCTGGCTGGGGTCGCTGATATCCAATGCAATACGGGCCATTGCTGCACCACTCCTGAAAAACGCTTCGCCGAAAACGGCGTCGCGCGTTTATTGTTGCGCTCAAAATACGCGCTTAAAAATACGAATAAAAACAGCGTCTGCTGAGGGCACAACCAGCATAGCATGTTGTTTTGCCCATGTACCAGCTGCGTTCCGACTGTTAGTACATTATCGGTCGTCTTCTATCGTTAACACAAAGAAGGTGAATGGACAATAGCACTGCCACTACCGTCATTGCGAGGCGCGAATCTCTTTATCTCGTAGGCCGTCATGTGATTCCAGATTCGTTCCTCGCAATGACGATGGTTGACTCCATCTATACAAATAATTTGGGTTGCGGGCAACGCCCGCGTTGGCAGTAAACAGGCGCATCATGATAATATCAGCGAACGCGCGGTTATTCAGGAAACAGTTTACAGCGGCGTTTCGCCATCCCATAAGAGATAAATACGCGCGTCCGTGCGGAGACATTTCCAGGCAGGAGTTATGACAAATCCCAACCATAGTCAGCAGGATACACTGAAGAAAAACACCGTCGTCGTAATTCCATGTTATAACAGCGGCAACCGGGCGCATGATGCGGTGCTCGGCGCGTTGGCGCGGGTGGAACGGGTGATTGTGGTGGATGACGGAAGCGCCGATGGATGCATGGAAACAATCGTTGATATGCCCGCGCAGACAATACGCTTTCCCAGGAATCGCGGCAAGGGCCATGCATTGATTGCTGGAATACGCGCGGCTCTTGAACTGCCGGATGTTATGGCGATTGCATTGATGGACGCTGATGGTCAGCATGATCCCGCCGAGTTGCCGGGCTTGTTCGCGCAATTTCAGGCGGCAGAGGCTGACCTGCTTATCGGAGCGCGCCGCTTCGATGAAGAAACAACTCCCTGGCGCAGCCGATTCGGCAACCGCGTAACCATCGGGGTGATGTGGTTGCTGTGCGGACGCAGGTTGCCCGATACCCAGTGCGGGTTCCGCCTGTTGTCGCCGCAGTTCGCCCGGCATTTTGTCGAACGAATCCCTGGCGGACGGTATGAAACCGAGATGCGCATGCTGCTGCTTGCCTTGAAAGGCGGATTCCATATTGTATCCGCGCCTATCGCCACCTTGTACGAGCCGGGGAACCCTACCTCACATTTTCGGAAGGTGCGCGATTCCATGCGTGTTTACTGGGCATTAGCGCAAATGGCGCTTGTTCGAAGCGCAACCGCCCAGCGCCAGAAAGAAGATACAGGGAACAACGACGACGAACGATAACCCACAACTCTTATGGCGAAAGCGCCAGAATTGTGAAACGTCCCATCTATCATGTCGTCGTTACTGGCAAGGCCCACACGTTTCTGCGGCGGGGTCCGTCGAATTCGCAAAAGAAGACGGACTGCCATGTGCCGAGTTGGGGTTCGCCGTCGCGGACAATAAGCGTGAGGCCGGGTCCCATCATACTCGCCTTCAAATGGGCCGCGCTGTTGCCTTCGCCGTGGCGGTATTGCGGGGCGTTCCAGGGCGCGATTTGTTCCAGCGCGAACTCGAGATCCTGAAGCACGTCCGGGTCGGCGTTTTCGTTGATGGTGATGCCCGCCGTAGTATGGGGTACATGCAGCTGCAACAGCCCGTCTTTCAACTTGGCGCTTTGGATGATGCGTCGCACTTCGGCGTCCAGGTTGATAAACTGGGTGCGCCTCTGTGTTTGAACGGTGAATGCGTACATATTCAATACTCCATATCGCGCAGGTTGCGCAGTCCAAAATGCATGGGCAGGGCGACGCACAGCGCCGTGGCAACCGCGCCCGTGATTACGGCGCCGGCCAGGGCGTATCGGAACCAGTCCGGACTGACGATGCGCCCGATAGCGCGGTATTGCAGCACAAAGGTCTGCGCCGCCACAATTATGGTAATGTAGCCTACGCTCATGAGCAGATTCAATGTGCCGCCAAGCCCGCTCACAATGCGCGCGGGATTGTCTTCGTTAAAGTTGGGATACAGCGCCCCGAGTCCCACCGCGAGTCCGGCCAGTCCGAAGTTGGCGACGGTAACACTGTAAACGGTCATCCAGAAATAGACCGGCTCGAGTTTGAGCATGGACGCGGAGAGTACGGCAAGTCCAATGGTAAACAGTGATGTGGTGGCTACGCTAAGCCAGAACTTCTGCCATACGAGATGCCTGAAGGTAAGCGGGGCCAGTCCGATGATCCAGAAGCGGCGGCCCTCGAGACTGACCAGCGGAAACACGAACCGGCTGGTGAGCGTGGCCAGGATAAGCGTGACGGAACCCACGTTCAAGCAGGCGACAAAGCTGCGCCACATTTCATCTTCATAATACCGCGATGTGTTGCGCAGGTTGGCAATGTAAATGGCCATGATGCCGAAAAAGATAACAAACTGTGACCATTGTGTGGGGTCGCGCCAGAAGAGTTTTACGTCTTTCACGGTAAGCGCGCGCATGGGATTGGGCACAATGGCGAGGGCGCGTTCGACGCGGTTGAGCATGCCCCGGTTCGCGGGGCGGAACCGTTGTCGGTCCTGGCCGGCGAGATAGGAATAGCCCGGGAAAAAAACGCGCTGCGCCAGCCATCCCGCGCACAGCAGGCTGACCAGCGCCGTGGACGTCAGCAGCAGGAACCAGAACAGCGATTCCTGAAACTGATATTTGGCCGCGGCAAGTACGCCCATGGACGCCCAATGGCTTGGCAACGCCCACGATTGCGCGCGTCCGGTGGCCTCGAGGAACACGGGCAGGATGGTGTCATCGGACAATTGCGTTCCCCGCAGTACGTGACGGATATACAGGAAGAACAGGAACACCGCGCCCGCCGCAAGGGCTACGACCACGCGCGGGCTCAGCCGCGGAAACACATAGACCAACAGCATGGCTACAATGGCGCCGATACAGGCGGGCACGACGATAAGTGGAATAAAGAACGCGAGCGCGGCCACATAGAACAGGAGCGACGCCTCGGTGGCAAGGCCATAAGCAAGCATCAGCGGCGACCCGAGAAATGCCAGCGACCATGAGCTGAAGGCGACGCATTCGAAAAAGCGCGCATAGAAGAAATGGTCGTAGCGGATGGGCCCCTGCAACAGGTACACCACTTCCCGGGAACGGTACATGGTAGAGAATGCCACCAGAATATTCGAAAAGATGAGCAGCATGAAGATGGCGAGCGTAAGGATGCTGAGCAGCCGCGACATGAGCAGATCGCCGAAATTGAACTCGGGGCCGCCCCGACCGCCGAATTCCATGATCCATCGGAATCCGGCGCGAAAGAAAAGGAAAGCGCCCACCCACAGCAAGGTCGCCGCAATGCTGACGACCGCAATCTTCAGTTTGGATTCGGTGCGTACGCCCGCAATTTCATGGCGCGCGATGCGCAGCTTCGCCAGGATAACCACCCATACCTGGTTCATGATACCGACACTCCCTCGGGCACGACGGGATCAACAGCATGCAACACCGCCTCTTCAGTTTCCTGCGTCAGCTCGAGGAACACGTCTTCAAGCGTCCCCGGGCGGTGGTGGAGCGCCTTGATCTCCTCCACCGTACCCAGCGCCCTGAGCGCGCCATTGTTGATAATTCCGATAAGGTCGGCTATCTCCTCGGCAATGGCCAGTGTGTGGGTAGACATGAACACGGTCAGGCCTTCGTCGCTGCATTTTTGTTTCAGAAAACGTTTTACAAAACGGATGTTCTTTGGATCAAGCCCGACCCAGGGCTCGTCCACAATGACGATTTTCGGATCATGCAGGAAACAGGCCGCAAAAGACAGTTTCTGGCGCATGCCGTGGCTGTAATCCTCGATTAACTGATCCGCGACATGGGCAATCTCGAACATCTCGAGCAGTTCACCGCACCGCGCCTGGTGTTCCGTTTCAGACATCTGATAAAGACCCGCCACGAAACGCATGAATTCGTTGCCTGTGAGTTTGTCGTACAGGAAGGGATGGTCGGGCACATATCCGAGCAGTTTCTTGGCCGCCACCGGCTCTTTCACGATGTTGTGTCCGCCCAGCCGCGCCTGTCCAGCGCTGGCGTGCAACAGTCCCGTCAACATCTTGATGGTGGTGGTTTTCCCTGCGCCGTTGGGCCCGAGAAAACAAAAGAATACACCTGCGTCAATGCTGAGGTCGAGCCTGTCCACGGCGTTCTTGGCGCCAAAACGTTTGGTCAACTGCACGGTTTCTATCATGGTGGTCATTGATGTTCCTCTTTCACTGTTTCGACATGAAGCGTTTCCGTATCGTCGGTTACAACTTCAATGGCGAGCGCGCCGATATAAGGCAGCAGCTGCGGCCACTGGTCAATGCCGCCTGTGATAAGTTTGATATGGGTGGGGCTCACCGTCTTTTCGCCAAAGGTGGGGTCCATGGCAATCCACTGACCCACGTACACCTCCACCCATGCATGGTAGCCAAAGGCCTGCATCTTGTCGCTCCACGCCAGGCCGATGACGATGCGGGTTGGTATGTCCACGGCCCGCGCGAGCGCGGCAAAGAGCACGGCATGTTCATTGCAGTCGCCTTGAAGCTGATCAAGCACCTCGAGGGCGCTGGGCACCGACAGGACATGCTCCTTTTCCAGGTTCTCGTACATCCATTCAAAAATACGCGCCGCCTTCTCCCAGGAGGTTGCTGCATCCGCAGTGATGCTTTGCGCTGTCTGGCGTATGCGCGGATGTTCCGCCTGGATGAACAAGTCCGAGGCGAGATGTGGGGCTTTCTCGCTGTCGGACAGGGGCGAAATATCTTTCGCCCCTACTTTCATCGGGCGCTGCTGCAAAGGGTCGTCCGGGTCCTGTCGCACAACGACCAACAGACCGTCCTCATACCATTGCCTATTATCTTCGGGCGGCAGTAATTCTGTAGGAGCGACATATTTCTCGCCCATACTTACATCGGGCGTTGCTGTAATGCGCAGGCGCAGGATATCGGCGTCGGGGTTCGGCGCGGCGCCTTCGGGCGTTACGGACAGCGCGCGTATGATATTGGCGGATTTGTCCGCTTCGGTGGGCGCAAGCGCATCATCCGGCGTGATTTTCTTGATGATAAGCCCAAAGGGCGTTTCCGCGCGCACTACTTCCTCGTCCGGCGAGACCCAGACGCGCGTGGTTACGGGTCCTACCGTGGTAGCAACCACCATCGTTTCCACGAATTCGCCGGCCACCTCCAGCGTTTCGTAGCGCAATGCCTCGAGCCTGGCGCGGCTGACCGACATGGTGGTGGGATCGAACGCGTCCAGATAAACGGTTTCGCCGGGCGTCATGGCGGGGATGGATACAGCGCCCAATCCCATGCCGCCGGACAGAAGGACATTCCGGCCCACGGGCAACGAAAACGAGGTCGTTTCACCGCCCGTGTGCAGCAGCGCCTTGATACTACCCTCTTCGGCCACGCCTTCAATACGCATGGTATGTTCGTCGGCATCCAGGGTAAATGAAAACTCGCGCAGGCCGTCATGGGTGGATTGCCACGCGTTGCCGGACAGCTGGAAACGGGCATTCTGGCCAAACAACGGGAACTCAAGACGGGCAAGCACGTTCATGGCGTAGCCCTCCTCGAACTCGCGGTCCTCGGGCGTGGTTCGCAGATGTACGAAGCCAACGCGTTGTTCTTCGCCAAAATAAAGGCCCAGCCAGATATTCTGCGGTTTCATGACGCGCGCCGGGCTTGTACCGCGATACCAATAGGGCAACGCCACTTCACGGTACAGCAGGCCGCCCATCATGACCAGCCAGAACAGCACAATTACAAGGGGGATTATCCGTTTAGGCGTCCGCAGCACTTCTTATATTTCTTTCCGCTTCCACAGGGGCATGGTTCATTGGGTTTCGTTTTATCCAACACGCGCACCGGCTGGCGCTTCGTTTCTGTTTTGGCTGCGCGTCCGCCGAGCGCAAGTTGATCGCCTTGCTGAGCGACAAAACTGCGGTTCGCTTCTTTGTCCGCGCCCGTATAATTGTATTCGCGCATCCGCGCGCGCATCTGCTCCTCGGAAGCAGCGCGCCGCGACGCGCCCGGTTGTATCCGGTGGCGGCGGCTCGGGTCGGTCATGCGGAAAAGCATTTGCGTTACATTTTCTTCGATGGCGCGAATAAGGTTCTCAAACAGTTCAAAACCTTCCTCTTTGTACTCGAGGAGCGGGTCCTTCTGGCCAAAGGCGCGCAACCGCACCGAGTCGCGTAAATAGTCCATCTCATACAGATGATTGATCCATTTCTCGTCAATGGTGCGCAACAGTTCAGACAATTCCAGGTCATGAAAGCGCTTGCGGGCAAGCTTCTCCGGGCTGATGGCCACGGCCAGTTCGTCGCCGCGCTCTTCCATCTGTTGCTTGAGGTCCTCGGCGAGCATCGTCTCGCGCCGCGCGTATTCTCCCAGCGCCTGTTGCATGATCATCTCGGGCAACGGCGTCGCCGCATCGTCTTCGCCGCCCTCCAGATCGAATTCACACGAGAACATAGTGTGCAGGGCCGCCTCCAACCCTTCCATGTCCCATTCTTCAGGAAGTTTCTCCTGGGGCGCGTACTCATCTACAATGTCGGCGATAATATTTTCAAACATTCGACGCAGATGGTCCGTAACGTCGCGGTCCTCGAGCACCTCGCGGCGCAGCGCGTAAATGTACTTGCGCTGTTTGTCCATTACCTGGTCATAATCAAGGAGATGCTTGCGGATATCGAAGTTGTGTTCCTCGACCTGACGCTGCGCCCGTTCAATGGAGCGGGACAACATGCGCATGTTCAGCGGCGTGGCGTCCATTTCCTCGCCTGCCGCGCCTTTGACAAAGCGCTGGGCCAGTCCTCCGCCGAACAGGCGCGCCACTTCGTCCTGAAGACTCACATAAAAACGGGTAGCGCCAGGGTCGCCCTGGCGACCGCAACGGCCGCGCAGCTGGTTGTCAATACGACGCGACTCGTGGCGTTCGGTGCCAATGATATACAGACCGCCCAGTTCGCGGACGCCTTCGGCCAGTTTAATATCCGTGCCGCGCCCGGCCATATTTGTGGCGATGGTGATGGCGCCGCGCTTGCCCGCGTTCGATACAATAGCCGCCTCGCGCTCGTGGTGCTTGGCGTTTAGCACCTGGTATTCGGTGATGCCGATTTCATCAAGCATCTTGGCAACCAGTTCGGATTTTTCGATGGATACCGTACCCACCAGAATGGGCCGGCCCGTCTCGTGGATGCGTTGTATTTCCTGTACAACAT
>SLFT01000248.1 GCA_007124105.1 Candidatus Hydrogenedentota bacterium
GACGGCCGCATCTACATTGACGCGCATCTCTTGATTTCCACGGCGTTTAGTCCAACGAACAGCAACGCATTGTGATTCGTCAGGCTTCATGGTTGGCGCAGCGATCGTTTGTTTATCTGATATTTGAAATTTGAGATCGGCATTTTCAGAAGGTCCTTTGCATGAACTGTGGATTATTCTTAAAGATTTCGTTGTGGCCAACAGCGTACGTGATATTTGCGCCCCATGGATATCAGATTTCAAATATCAGATTTCAGTACGCATAGCACGCTGCTGTCGCTGATACTTGTTCTTCCCTGATTGCTTGGGTTTCGAAATTGCGTTATCCATGCAATAACAGTGCTCGGCATCTATCAACATTTCTTATCCACAGCGCAGCCGTTGAGTCCAACGCCCTTGATACACCAGGATTCATTGTCAAATAGAATTATGTTTGAGCCTACGGCGCGACTTGGAATCCAACCTTATCGTTTGTTACGGACAGCAAGCAAGAAACAGCTACTACCGTTTCCGACGAGGTCAGTAAGTCTGAAGTTATGTCCGAAAGTCGCCGGGGCCATGGCATTTCAGCGCGTGAGTGGTTTCATTGGGATAGTGAGTTTGATGCAGTAGTGCCAGGGACGATCGAATGGTATGATTATCCAGGAAGCGCCCCAGTTTCTATGCTAATCAGATTTGTGAAAGACATTAAGGAATTTACAATGAAGGTAATGTGTTTCTTATTCAGCGTAATGGCCTGCCACGCCAATGTTGTGTGATATGGAAAAATACGGGATGTCTATTTGTTCCATTTGCTGGCGCCTGATAGCCTGAAAAAGCCTTGATTGATGCCATGTTCAGGTTCCGGTCTGTAAACCGGAGGCGCAGGTGTGCGTATGCCGCCATATTTTACGCGCACATTGCTGTTGTATAAGTCGCAAGATCAAAAAGGCCGCGCCTTTAGCGCATCGGTGTACTGGCATATCTCTTGTTGGCGGTATGTGTCGCAGGTTTTTTGCAAGAGGCGCATCTGTTAAGAATATTTGGGCGTTTAGACGGCAGCGCTACTACAACTGGAAAGGACTTGCAATGTATATCGAACAGTATTACGTTGAAGGAATTGCCCATCTCTCTTACCTGATGGGGGGGAAAACATCATGCGCAATCATTGATCCCAAACGCGATGTGGAAGACTACATTGATGCGGCCAAAAGACTGCAACTGAAAATCACCCATATTCTGGAGACCCATTTGCACGCGGACTTCATCTCGGGGCATATAGAACTTGCGAAGCGAACCGGCGCCAAAATTTATGCTCCAAAATCGGGGAAATGCGCCTATGACCACGTGGCGGTTGGTGACGGCGACAGTTTTGATCTGGAAGATATGCATATTCAGGTTCTGGATACGCCGGGCCACACCCCCGACTGCGTCTGTTACGTTGTCACGGACCGCGCCCGGGGAGAAGAGCCCGCGGCCGTCTTTACTGGCGACACGCTGTTTGTGGGAGACGTAGGACGTCCCGATCTATTCCCCGGCCAGGGGGATGAATTGGCTTCCCATCTGTACGCCAACCTGCGTAATAAAGTTCTTAAACTTCCCGATCCCTGCCTGGTCTTTCCCGCACACGGGGCAGGGTCGCTCTGCGGCAAGGCCATGGGCGCCATGCGTATCAGCAGCATCGGCTATGAACGCCTGTATAACCCCGCGCTTCAACATGCAACCGAGGTGGAGTTCAAGGAAGCCCTGCTCAGCGGCATGCCGGAAGCGCCGGACCATTTCGCCCGCTGTTCCGAAATCAATCGTAAAGGCCCCGCCCTTGTGGGAGACCTGCCCGGGCCGGCCCCGCTCGCTCCCAATACGTTGCGGCAAATGACCGACCAGGGGCACATCGTGCTTGACACGCGGGATTACGCCGCATTCGGGGGCGCCCATATCCCGGGCGCCTTTAACATTGACGCCGCCCACAATTTTTCGACCTTTGCCGGATGGCTTGTGCCGGCGGACAAACCGATTGTGCTGGTCGCCGCATCCGACGACGAAATCCCTGAATTGACCACCATGCTGCGGCGGGTGGGCCTGGACGAGGTCAGTGGCTACCTCGATCAGGGAATGCATCCATGGATTGTCGGCGGCATGCCGATTGAACATATTCCCACGATAGCCATCCACGAGGTGCGTGATTTCTGCGAGCGCGGCAAACAGCCAATGACCATTCTCGATGTCCGCGCGTCCGGCGAATGGGACGAAAGCCATATCGAAGGCGCAGTACATAAGCCGTTGCCGGCCACGCGCACACAGCATAAAGAATTGAACCGCGACGCGCCCATCGTGCTGGTGTGCAAAAGCGGGGCGCGCGCCTGCACCGCCGGCAGCATCTTGCAGCAGCGCGGCTTTACGAAACTGGCGGTGATGGCCGGCGGCATGACCGGATGGACGGCCGCTGGCTTCGCCCCGAAGTGCGCCACGTGCGCGTTACCTCATGGCCCCAGAACCCACTATTAGGAGTACCCTGCAATGGATATGCTCACGGCTGCCCGATGGTCGCCCTACGCAGTGGGGATTGGCATCGGCATACTATGCTGGCTCGCCTTTCTCCTTTCGAACAAGCCGTTGGGATGTTCAACGGCGTTTACCCGAAGCGCCGGGCTGCTGGAGCGCCTCGTCCGCGGCGGCAAGGTGAACAGAAAAGCCTATTACCTGAAGTTCACACCCGAGATTGATTGGGAATGGATGCTGGTCTTGGGCGTGCTGGTCGGCGCCTTGGCGGCGGCCCTGCTGTCCCGCCAATTCGAATGGGTTTGGACGCCCGCCAAGTGGGTCTCCGCCGCTGGACCCGGCGTGCCCGTCCGCATTCTGACGGCCTTGCTGGGCGGCTTCTTCGTCGGATTCGGCGCGCGTTGGGCGGGCGGTTGCACAAGCGGTCACGGCATCAGCGGTACGCTTCAACTCGCGGTAAGCAGTTGGATCGCGGCCGCTGGCTTTTTCGTGGGCGGCATCATCACTGCCATGCTACTCTATCACGTACTACTGGGTTGAGGAGACCACGTCATGCTGAACACATTGCATAAGAAACAATACATCCAACTGTTGCTGGGCTTTTTCCTGGGCATCGGTTTCGGGTTCCTCCTTCAGAAGGGCGGCGTGACCTATTACGATGTCATCATCGGCCAGCTGCTGTTGACGGATTTCACCGTTGTCAAAATCATGCTCACGGCCATGATTACGGGCATGGTGGGCGTCCACCTGCTCGTAACCTTCAATCTGGCGCAATTGCATCCCAAGCCCGGCGCCTTGGGGAGCACCATCCCCGGCGCACTGATTTTTGGCGTCGGCTTCGGCATACTGGGCTACTGCCCCGGAACCGCAATGGGCGCGGTCGGCCACGGCGCGCTGGACGCGCTGCTCGGCGGCGTGCCCGGCATGCTCCTCGGCGCAGCTGCCTTTGCCGCGCTCTATCCCAGGCTCACGCCGCTTCTGAAACGCGGGGACTTCGGGGATGTCACCATTCCCCGACTGGTTGGGCTTAACCCGTGGTTCATCGTGGTTCCGGTGGTCGTTGCGGTGCTTGCGCTACTCTATGTGTTGGAAGCCGCGGGGCTATAAATGTTGTCGCGGGAAGGGAAGAAAATGCCCAGTCCCATTCTCACCGCCTGCCCGTGGCTTCGCGGTTACCGGAAAAAAGACCTGCCGAGCGACCTGCTTGCGGGCGCGATCGTGGCCGTCATGCTGGTTCCCCAGGCGATGGCCTACGCCAGTCTTGCGGGACTGCCCCCGGTCATCGGCCTGTATGCGTCCACCATTCCCCTGGTGATTTACGCGCTTTTCGGTTCGTCACGCCACCTTGCAATCGGGCCTGTAGCAATCATTTCCATGGTTGTTTACACGCGTTCCTCCCTTGTCGCCGAGCCAGGCACCCCGGAATTCATCAGTGCCGTGCTCCTGCTATGCGCCATGGTCGGCGTCATACAAGTTGCGATGGGCCTGGTGCGGTTGGGGTTCCTGGTCAACTTTCTGTCCCATGCCGTCATCAGCGGACTCACATCGGCCGCCGCCATCCTCATCGCCCTGAGTCAGTTAAAGCACCTGCTGGGCATTTCCCTGGCCCCGCATCATGCCGCAATCGGCCTGCTGGCCGATACCGCCCGCCACATCGGTGAAACCCAGTTGTTAACA
>SLFT01000042.1 GCA_007124105.1 Candidatus Hydrogenedentota bacterium
TGGGCGGCATTTGTGTTTGGCTGTTGGCCTCGGCGTTGTCCTACGGCGCAGCGCTTGTGGCATGTTTGCTGTTGGGCATCGCGGCCATGTGCGTAAACACCGTGGGCAATACACTTGGCGCCACGGTATTGTTTGACGGGCAGGACCCCGCGCGCGCATCGAATCTGTTGAATATTTTCTTTGGCCTGGGCGCCTTTATTACGCCGCTGATCCTGGCCAACCTGCTGGGGATCATCGGGTACAAAAAGACTGTAGGTCTTATTGGCACCATTCTTTTTATCCCGATTATCTATACATTGTTTGCGAAGTTTCCCGAGCCGGACGAGGGTTTCGTCATCACCGAGTCCATTGTGCTGTTAACGAACCCAGCCGTGCTGGTCGGTGGGCTGGCGTTGTTCTGTTATATTGCGCTTGAAGCGTCCATGGCGGGTTTTGTCACTACCTATCTAAAGAGCCACGACCTCAGCGATGAGAAGGCCGGCACCATTCTCAGCGGCTTCTGGATTAGCCTGATGGCGGCGCGTATGCTTACCGCGCTGCTGCTGACCGGTATTGATCCCGCCGTGGTGGTGCCCGCGCTCGCTATCCTGGCTGTCATCTCCATTGGGCTGATGGTTTTTGCCCAGTCAACCGCCATCGGCATCGGCGCCACACTACTTACGGGGTTGGCGCTGGGTCCCATTTTCCCGACGCTCGTGGGCGTTTCTTTTGCCAAGACCGACGCGATCAATGCGGGAACCGCGGGCAGTGTGTTCGGGTTAATTTTCGCGCTGGGCTTGTTTGGCGGCATCATTGTGCCCATGATGATTGGCAAGTATGCTGCTTCGCTTGACATTCGTCAGAGCCTGAAAATTGCCCTGGGCGTTGCCGTTGCACTGGTAGTGGTGAGCACAGCGCTGTGGCTGGCGGTGCCAAACGTTGTTGCCGAAGTACCGGATGAACCGGTGCTGACCATTCCCGTAGAAGAGGAAGCGGTGGTTGACGAAGTGACCATTGAACCGCCAGCCCTGGAACTGGAGGATGCGGTGGAAGCTGTGGGCGAGGTCGTGGAAGAGGCAGCCGATGCCGCTGAAGAATTGGTTGAAGATGCGGAACCGGTGCTTGAAGATGCTCTGGAAGCCATTGAAGAAGCGGCCGAAGAGGCTATTGACGCCGCCGCGGATATTGTGGAAGTAGTGGGAGAAACCGTTGAAGACGCCGCAGACGCTGTTGACGAGGCGTTGGAAGATGACGCGGACGATTCGGAAATGTAGCGTATAGGGGTTGCGTATCTTTATATCTATGAAAAAGTCAAAACGCGGGATAATTCGCATGAAGCGGATTGCCCCGCGTTTTTTTTGAGAAATTTTGGTCTACCCCTTGATCCACAACCACAAAATGTATATGATATGTGTCATGATACGACAATATATAGTGGTTTGTGATGTAAGGAGATACTAGGCAATGCAGAACAGCGCCTCGGAAATAGCGAAGCTCTGTGAGTCCTGGTGGGGACGCTTGACGGATTCTTCCAAAGTGGAGCAGCGCGCGTATGTGATGAAATTACTGGCGCTGCTGGACTGGGATTTGCCCATACCCTTTTCGCCGCGGACGACGGCGGAGCACCTGGGTGCGCTTACGTATTTGCTGCGCGGCGACGGGCAGACCACTATAGCCACCTATTTTTTGATGCCGGGCGCGCTGGATGCGCCTTCAACCGTGCTGGAAAAGGGGCTGGATTACTGTCCCGCCACACGCGCGTTGATAGGGGAAACAAAATCGCCGAATATCAATTATGTGCTTATCAGCGATCTGTACCGCACCTATTTTTATGATCTTCAAACCGATGAGTTATTGTTGCACGCTGACGACCCGGAAGTGTTCAACCGCGAGATTGCTGATTATTTGAATCGCGGCAAGGTAGCGCGGGGCGCGCTCGAAGAAATACGACGCGAGCCGCGCAGTGTTGCGGCGCGCCGGTTGCGCGAGTGGCAGGAGCGATGGAAACAATCCCTTGGCGAGTACAGCCGCGCTCCCGAAAGCGCGCTGGACATTTTAATGGACCGGCTGGTAATTGTCCGGTTCTTGTTTCAGCATGATATTTTGCGGCGGACACGGCGACGGCTGGAGTCCAGGTTTATGGAACTTGTCGCTGAAGCAGGAACAGAGAGTGTTGCGGCGCGTCGAGAGTGTGGCGGTAAGTTGGTGCGCCTTTTTCATGATATGTGGCTGGACTGGGGCGCGGACATCTTTCGCCCGTTCCCTGAGCTGGACGAGTTGCTCGAGAACAATGAATTATCGGCGCCGCTTCTCAAGGAATTTATGTTGCTTGCCCAGACCAGGTTCTCTATCGCCACCATTCTGGAAAGTTTTAACTACGGCGATCCCACCGAAAAAATGCGTGTACGCATGGTGCCGGATATGAACGAAGAACGGGATACCTATCTGGTCCGACGGTGTCTGGAGAACATTGACGAAACACGTATCGAAATAGATGTTCACGATGAAGGCTATCGCGCCATTTTTCATTGGTTCGACAAACTGCTTGCTGTGTACGACCGCATAGACCTTGATTTTGAAGCAAAAGCCCACCAGGAAACGCCGATACAAGGCAACGTGGATTTGTTTGCCTGGTCCGAACTGAACGCGAAACGTCCGGCCGCGTGTGTGGATAAGATAGGCCATGCCTGCGAACGAGGGTTTGGCATCCATTACACTTCGGAAAAGCAGCTGCGCATCAGTCGGCTGTTGTTCATGTTGCACATTATTACCGTTTGTGCGCGCAAACAGCAGGCGACGGAGCAGTTGCCTTCCATTGCGTCATTGTTCATGGAACGGCCCCTGAACAAAGTCGGCAAGAATGTCAGGGCGGCGTCCGGGCCGCGCATTATGGTGAACCGTTGAAGACGGACGCTGGCGTGCAGACGGAGATCGTAATGATTGGCACCGAGTTGCTGCTCGGGCAAATCCAAGACACCAACGCAACCTATATGGCCCGCGCGCTGGCTGTCGCCGGCGTCAATCTCCTCTGGAAAACAACGGTGGGCGACAATGCAGGACGCATTTGTGAGGCATTACGGTTGGGTCTGGGACGTTCTGACATCCTCTTATGCAGCGGCGGTCTTGGCCCTACCGCCGACGACATCACCCGCGAATGCGTGGCCGAGGTGCTGGACGCGCCTCTCGAATACCATGACGACTTGTTCCAGGTAATTGTCGAACGGTTCCGCCACCGGAATCGGCTTCTTTCCGAAAATAACAAACGGCAGGCCATGCTGCCGCGAGGCGCCGCGCCTATTCATAATCCCAACGGCACTGCGGCGGGCATTATCGCGGAGTCCGATAGAGGCGCCGTCATTTGCATGCCTGGCGTACCGATGGAACTGCGGCCCATGCTCAACCGGGTTGTTATCCCGTATATCTGCTGGAAATTTAATGTACGGCGCACCATCCAGTATCGGGTATTGAAGGTATACGGTATGGGAGAATCACGAGTGGACGCGGCCATCAGCGACATCATGAACAGCCAGGCCAACCCAACGGTCGGGCTGCTCGCCTCGCGTGACGCCGTGCGCGTACGTATTGCCGCGGCAGCAGCAAACACACTGGAAGCGGAAACGCTTATCGAGCCATTAGACGCGCTCATTCGTCAGCGGCTCGAAGGGCTTGCTGAACGCATTGTTCAAGAAGACGCAACTGCCTAACCGAACCCATCCAAACTCCCGTTGCCGCTCCGAAGAAAAAATGACCCATCAGCGAAATCAAGGGTAATAATGCTTCATCATCAAGTTATGCCGCCTGAATACTATTGTTTTCACCGCATCGTTCCGGCTTATACCTCTTCCGGCACTATCCATGGTTCGCGGTAGCTGCGCTTCACCAGGGCGTTCGCTTCGTCGTCGTCCACAAACCCCTCGGTTTCAGCGTTGATGTAAACGCGGCGTCCAGTGCGATAGGCCGCGTTGCCGTACATGCACAAAAGTGATGAATAATGAACGTCTTCGATGTCGCCCAAGGGCCTGTTGCGTGAACGAATACAATCCAGGAAATGCTCCAGGTGTCCCGCGGTAATCTCCGTGAAGTGGCCGTGGCTGACTGCCACCGACTCGCCGTCGCCATTAAACGCTTCCCAGCCGCCGCCATGCCGACTGAGAAACATAA
>SLFT01000011.1 GCA_007124105.1 Candidatus Hydrogenedentota bacterium
ACGGCAAATGGCAAACAACCTGAAACCAAAAAGAATCATCCCCATCCATACCTTCCACCCCGACGACTACGCCAACCTCTTTGACTTTCCCATCGAAACCGGCACCGAATTTGCGCTATAAGGCGGCGCTGTCAGGTCTCGCAATGCACCAAAACCTTTACATATCCGAAGGCTTTACCATTCTTAAAAAGCAACGGAGATCTGACATGCAACGCAACGAGGAACTGCGATACTGGACAGCGATAGAACATCTTTGCGCCTAATTACAAACCTGTCTCCGCGCAACCGTCCTTAATCAGTTCTCGGACTTCTACGCTTCCTTACGTTCCTTCCCAGGCGATTCCGGCCAGCGACAGCTATGCGCCGCTGCGCCGTACGGTCCGCTGGGCAGTCTGGAATCCCACGTGGATGCCATCACACGCGAGTTCACCACCCCGCCACAGCAGGACTACATGACCGTTGTTTTACCGGGAATCCCGAACGGTGGGTGTGGCGGAGGCGCCTGTAGCAAGCCAACGCCGTGCTTCTTCAGTGCGTTTCCGCCAGTAGGCAACCTCTTGCTCCACTGTCATACCCTGTATCGCCTCGCAAACCTTTTCCGCGCCCCGTCGCTTCATTTCAACGCAATCAAATTTTTTTCTTCATAACGAATCACCTCTTGCGGTGTATGGATGGCAATAGTTTTATAGCCTTGCTTTTTTCATTCAACCATTTCTCCTGTCTTTTTATACATGATCTTCCGCCAATCATGCTCATGTCGATTTTCCGCATGCCAAGCCCGCCGCGGACCGTGGGCGTAGCCAACATTAGGCGCTTAACTCGGGCTGGCTGACAATTTTTTGCGAGTTTCGCGTATCATACTCATATAAAACGCGTTGTTTTGTACAATGCCAACATAACTAATCATATCTGTGTTTATTTGTGTCCATCCGTGGTCAAAAAAGAGACCAAGAAGACTTTACCACAGATGGACACAGATATACACAAATACAAGAACGATTTGCTTGTATAGCTGCGCCGCAGGCGCCACTTCTTCCGGACGAAGTCCCGGAGGAAGCGTAGTGCCTTATCGGAAATATTCTATCATAAACGACAAGAAACTTTTCTTATGAAGTCAAATATCATGAATATGTTATTGTATAGCACTGACTTAAGACGCAAAGTAAAGTGCGAAAACTGCGGAGGATGCCTGCTGTTTTGTGGCCGTAAAAGGATACGGACCTGCATTCTGGGTTGTGGGCGTAGCTCACGTTAGAAACTGGAGAGGTTTTTGGGGTGAAGCGCAGGCACACGACGAAATCTGGTGACATGCCCGAGACAGGGCTGGTTGCATTGTTTGGCTCATTTGCGGATAATGGCAGGCGTGACAGGCATTATTTTTCATGCTGACGCTTTGGCGCTGATTGACAGGGCCGGGCGTAAACCATTAAGGAGTCAAGATAAGATGTGGAAAATGTTTTTCAGCGCCGTCAAGATATTTGTTGTTGCGGCAATTTGCGTTCTTGGTGTTGGGTGTCAGGAAACAGGCGGCGTGCCGGAAGCGGCGCGATACCCGGACGGCATGTATCGCGGCGCGTTTATTGATGGCGATACGATACAGGTGAACGTGCAGTTCACGCTTGAAAATGGCGTGGTGACCGCCGCGCGCTTTAGACACCTGCGGCGCAACGACGACTATCATCAGGACGCGGAAGAGGAACCGTACAGGTCGGTGGTGGACCAGTACCGGGAATCGCTTGATTATCTCATAGGAAAGGACTTGCGCGCCCATCTGGCTGATTTGTATCATCCCGAGAGAACGGTTATTACCGAAGTTGACGGATACAGCGCCGCCACAATACGCAGCACCAAAATTATTTCGGCAATCCGCGATGGGCTGAATCGGGGAGTTTACAATTATTGAGCCTTCTAAAAGTCAATTTTATACTTTCAGTCTGGCTTACGATTGGGTACGGCGTTGTGGCCGCTTTTGGAAACATCATGGCGGCGGGCGAAATATTTGCGCTCTGGGGCCCTTTTGCGACGCGCTTTTTTCTGGCGCCTTTTGTTCTGGCTGGAATGCAGTTGCTGTGGTGGTTTACAGCCTACCGGCCCTACGGGCTGGAAGCGCGCCCGGTCATGATTTTTATGGGGCTGGCGTTTTTATGCCTGCTTCTGGTTATGTGGCTGAACGCGCAAATGCATGAGATGACGCCGGGCATGTCACGCTACCTGGGCGTCGCTTATGTAGCTGCGGCGCATCTCGGTTATGGCATTTTTGGGCGCGAACAGCGTTTTTCCGGCAGATAAACGGAAGCCATGCGCGCGTCGGAAAATACATGAAATCACTGTTCAGGTCGGTTATACTATGGAGCATAAGGTTCGAGTCGCTTTTGTGTACCGGGACCCAGTTTTTGGGTCAGCAAGGAGAATATTGAATGACGAAGCATAAACAAACGATTAAACGCAGAGACTTTCTGAAACGGACCGCGGGCGTTTCCGCTGGCGCTGTCGCTTTCCCCTATATCGTACCTTCTTCCGCGCTGGGCTTGTCGGGCGCTGTCGCGCCAAGCAACCGTATTACGGTGGGCTGCATTGGCACAGGCGGCATGGGCAGCGGCAATATGAGCGGATTCCTGGGGCGTCGCGACGCCCAGGTGGTGGCAGTGTGCGATGTGGACAGCGTTCATCGGGAAGAGGCTAGAAACAATGTAAATACGCGCTACGGCAACGAGGACTGCGCGGCCTATAACGATTTTCGCGAGTTGCTTGCCCGTGACGATATTGACGCCGTGTCCATGGCCACACCGGACCACTGGCACGGCGTTATATGCGTGATGGCGGCCCAGGCGGGCAAAGACATCTATGGCGAGAAGCCGCTGGCCTACAACATCGCTGAAGGCCGCGCCATCGTAAACGCAGTGCAGCGCTATGGCCGCGTCTGGCAGACGGGAAGCTGGCAGCGTTCGCAGGATCATTTTCGCTTCGGCTGCGAACTGGTGCGTAACGGACGCATCGGCAAGGTGCATACCGTTAAGGTTGGCCTGCCCAACACAAACAGCATTCGCGAAGGCAGCACGGCGCCGTCGGACCCGCCGGAAGGCTTTGATTACGATATGTGGCTGGGGCCCGCCCCGTACGCCCCCTATTGCGAAGCACGGTGCCACTGGAACTTTCGCTGGATCAGCGATTATGCGGGCGGCCAGTTGACCGACTGGACTGGACATCATATTGATATTGCCCATTGGGGCATGGATACAGAGTTAAGCGCGCCACGCGTAATTGAGGGCAGCGGACGCTGGCCCCTGGCTACAAACGGCTTGTTCGATACGGTGGAGCATTACACCTTCACCTGCGAGTATCGCGAAGGCTTTACCATGATTGTGAGCGGTCTGCTCCCCGGCGGAACGCGCTTCGAAGGCGAAAACGGATGGGTGTATGTAACGCGCGGACACATTGACGCGGAACCAAAATCATTGTTGAACGAGGTGATCGGCGCCGAGGAAATCCATTTGTACGAGAGTTCGAATCATATCGGCAATTTTCTGGACTGTGTGAAAACGCGCGCCACCACCATTACGCCGGTGGATGTGGCCCACCACTCGGCCATGGTGGGGCATCTCGGGATTATTGCCATGAAACTCGAACGCAAACTGCGCTTTAACCCCGGGTCAGAATCGTTTATTCACGACAGCGAGGCCGACCGCATGTTGTCGCGCCCAATGCGCGAGCCATGGAGTGTCTAGTGCACAGCTCCCAAAACGATAAACTTCAGTTGCCATACCATTTTATTTACTACAGGAAGGAAGTATCATGAGAACAAGATTGAAAGCCTTTTCAAGAGCAGTGACGCTTGTGAGTGTACTGCTTTTTTGTTGCGCAGCCGCCGGCGAGGAAGAAGCGAGCCCACTTCAACTGCGCGCGCTGTTAATAACCGGCCAGAGCAACCACAATTGGCATGTGAGCGCGCCCATCCTGGAAACCATTCTCGAGGACAGCGGCATATTTCTGGTGGATTTGGTGAGAACGCCGCCTACGGGACGGGACATGTCCGACTTTATGCCGCAGTTCGCCGCTTACGACGTTGTTGTGCTGAAATATACCGGCGACGCCTGGCCGCAGGAAACACAGGTCGCCTTCGTGGACTATGTGGCCAACGGCGGCGGCGTTGTGGTCGTACATGAATCGAACAACGCCTTTCCAGACTGGCCCGAATACAACGAGATTATCGGGCTGGGCGGCTGGGGCGGTCGCAACGAAGAACACGGCCCCTATGTGTATTGGCGCGACGACCGCGTTATGTACGACACCACCCCGGGGCCGGGCGGGGCGCATGGACGACAGCACTCCTTTGAGATTATCCATCGCCAGCCCGAACATCCGATTACACGGGGATTGCCCGAAAGATGGCAGCACACCGAGGATGAGCTGTACCATCACTTGCGCGGGCCCGCGCGAAACATGACCATACTCGCTACGGCCTATTCCGACCCGGACACAGGCGGTACCGGCGAACATGAGCCAATACTATTTACTGTCGCGTACGAACAGGGCCGGATGTTTCAGACTGCGCTTGGCCATGCCGGCCCCAGTCCCGAGGCGTCGCCCGCGCACCAATGCGCCGGTTTTATTGTCACCTTGCAGCGCGGCGCCGAGTGGGCGGCCACGGGCGCTGTTACGCAGCCGGTCCCGGCGGATTTCCCGGAGGAAAACACGATACGGATACGGCCGCGCTTTCAACAAGATAGCATCACGCCGCTCATGGAGGAGTTGGCCGCTTATCAATATAACGACAGTCTCGCGCCGTTGGTGTTACTCGAGGAACTGACCCGCAAACGAACTGGCGCGGGCGATCCCGTGGATGATCTCGAGGAAGCGTACATCGCCTTGCTCCAGTCCGAGAACGCCACTTATGACGCAAGGCTATTTGCCTGCAAGCAGCTCGCTCTCATTGGCGGCAGGAACGCTGTCCCTGTGTTGTCCGAGATGTTGCTGGATTTCGACCTGGCCTATATGGCCCGCTACGCCCTTGAACGTATTCCCGGACGTCACTCCCTGGATGCGCTTCGTGAAGCCTTGCCCATGGTCGGGCCCGAGCACCGCGCGGGCATTATTAACTCGTTAGGCGTCCGTGGGGACAGACAATCTATTCCGCCAATCAGCGCCGCCCTGCATGATGGCGACGATCGAGTTGCCGCGGCCGCGCTTCGGGCGCTCGCCGCTATTGGGCAAACAGAAAGCGCCGCAGCGCTTTTGGCCGTCATCGCACTCAAGGAAGGCGATATGAAATCGCTGGCGGAGACATCGTACATACAGTCTGGGTTTACGCTTCTCGAACAGCACAACCGATCTGCCGCAGCGGAAGTCTTTTCCACGGCATACGAATTGATGAAAGATGACGCGGGCAAACGAGCCGCCGCCTTACGTGGAAAGATCGCCGCCGCAAGCACTAGAGATAAGGGCGCCGTTATTATCGAAGCGTTGCGCGGCGACGATGTGGACATGCGCGCAGTCGCCGCGGCCGCGGTGCGCGATATTTCTCGTCAAACCTGCCTGAGCGCTATCGCAGCGCTGCTTCCTGAACTGGACGAACATATACAGGTGCTGTTGCTGACCGCGCTCAGCGAGACGCCTGTCAGCCGGATAACGCCCGTGCTTATGGAAACGGCGCAGTCTGAAAGTGAAGCCGTGCGGATCGCAGCATTACGCGCGTTAGCCGTCATAGGCGACGCTGAAGCGACCGGGTTTCTTCTGGCGCAAGCCGCCGCCGCTACCGGCCAGGAACAGGATGCAGCGCGATACAGTCTCAGCCGATTGCCGGGCGCCAATCGCAATCTGATCGCCGCGTTGCGCGAAGAGGAGGACCCGGCGCTACGGGAAGAAGTGTTGAAGGCGGTGGCCGCCCGACGCATCGGCGGCGCAACGCCGATACTGCTTGAACAATTGCCGGATACAACGCCGGAAGAGCGGGTGTATATTCTTGACGTGCTCACGCAAATTGCCGAACCCGAACAGTTGGAGATGATCCTTCCACTGTTATTGTCCGCGGAGGAACAGGACGCCGGCAATGAAATGGCCGACATGGTGGCCGTGGTTGCCGATCGGGCCGAGGCCGGCGCGGCGCGGATTGAAGCGCTGGCTGCGGCTTTGGAGACGGAAACGGAAGCGTCAGCCCGGCGAAACATTTATGTAGCCCTTGGAAAGATTGCCGACGACGCAGCGCTGGAAGCGCTTGAAGCCGGCCTCCAGGAAGAGAACGCCACTGTGCGCATGGCCGCTGTTGAGGCGTTGGCAGCATGGCCGACAGACACGCCCCTCGAGATGTTAAAGAACGTTATTGAAAAGTTCAGCGGCGATCAGGAAGGCGCTGTCGCCCTCTCCGGCTATGTACGTCTGGTGGGATTGAATGAAGACCGTTCGCCGGAAGAAGCCGCGGCCATGTATGAAGCCGCTTTGTCTTTTGCGCAAAGCGCGGAAGAGAAGAAGAATTGTATTACAGCCATAGGCAGCACGGGCGCGGACGCCACATTGCCTTTGCTGTACGATGCGCTTGCTGATGAGGAAATTGAAGTAGCCCGCGCCGCCGTGAATGCATTGGGCGCCTGGCCCAACGCCGTTCCCATGGCGCGACTCGAGATGCTCGCCAAAGACGGGCCGGACGCGTTGAAAACCGACGCGTTGCGGGGATATTTCAGGCTAATCGGCCTTAACGACGAACTCTCCGAGGCGGAAGCTGCCCAGCGCTATCGTGAAGCGTTAACCCTCGCGCACAACGACGCAGAGCGCAAACGCATTCTGTCAGGTCTTGCCGGCGCCGAGACCCTTGCCGCGTTGCAGGTTGTAACGGAATATCTTGACGACCCGGACTTGCGCAACGAGGCCGGCGTTGCCGCTTTCAGGATTGCCGAGACGGTGATCGAAAACTATCCTGATGATGTCTCCGCCATTCTTGACAAGGTTGAGGCAACAGTGGAAAGAGGGTTTGTGCGCGATGGAATTGAGAAGACGCGGGAGATGTTGAACAAATTCCAGGGCTATATCACCGCCTGGGAAGTTGCCGGGCCCTACACGGTCGAAGGCAACGACTTAAAGGACTTGTTCGATACGCCTTTTGCGCCGGAAATCGAAGACGAAAAGGACGCTGTTGCATGGCGGCGCATCCCGGTGGGGACAAACGCTTCCATGCCATATCTTGTTGAGCTGGACAAGGCGCTGGGCCGCAATCGCCGCGCGGCGTACCTGCGCACAAATGTGTGGAGCGACGCTGCCCGCGAGGCCAGGCTTGAGATAGGCTCCGATGACGGCAACAAGGTATGGTTGAACGGGGCATTGGTAAATGAATCCCATGCCACCCGCGCTGTTGCGCCCGCCCAGGAGATTGTTGAGATTGAATTGAACGAAGGCTGGAATCCACTGCTCGTGAAAGTCACGCAAGACAGCGGCGAATGGAGCGCTTGCTTGCGTATACGTTCCACGGACGGTGCGCCGCTTGAGGATGTTCGGGCATCTGTTGACGCCGACTGAACAAAACACATAATAAAAACGGCCCGCCCATGTTGCCATGTCGGCGGGCCGTTTTCACTATCTCGGTTATCAGGCGCGCTTTACGCGCGCGCCATCCGGCGTATCCTCCAGTATCCAGCCCTGTTCCGCCAATGCGTCGCGAATGGCGTCCGCGGCGGCAAACTCCTTATCGCGACGGGCCTGCTGCCGCGCGGCAACCTGATCAAGGATTTCCTGGGGAACGTCGTCTTCCGCAACAGGCGAAAATACGCCAGTCACATGATCAAGGCGGTCCAGCAACGCCAACGCGTTCGCCGCGCCGTCGCCGCCGACAACGCCCGCGTCAATTTTTTTGTTCACATCACGAATAAAATTGAATACGACGCCCAACGCGCCGGAAATGTTCAAATCATCGTCCATTTCATGGGTAAACTCAGACTCGGTTGCGCTGCATTCGTCTGCCAGGGCGTCGCCGTCGCCGTCCAGTTCGGCCAGGCGAATGCGGAAGTCGCGGATACGACACAACGCCTGCGCCGCAGCTTCCACTGCTTCAAAGGTGAAGTTGGCGGGTTGTCGGTAATGCGTCGCCAGCAGCGTATACCGAATCGCCACGGGGTCCAGTCCCTTTTCGATCAGGTCGCGCAATGTATAAAAATTTCCGAGCGACTTGGACATCTTGCGTCCATCCACCATCAGATGAGCGCAATGAAGCCAGTAATTCACAAAGGGATGCCCTGTGGCGCACTGCGCCTGGGCTATCTCGTTCTCGTGGTGCGGGAACATATTGTCAATGCCGCCGCAGTGGATGTCGAAATGCGGCCCCAGGTATTTGATGCTCATGGCCGAACATTCAATATGCCAGCCAGGCCGCCCTTTGCCCAACTCCGTTTCCCAGAACACTTCGCCGTCCTCCTCGTCCCACGCCTTCCACAACGCAAAATCGCGCGCATCTTCCGCTTCGTATTCATCGGCGTCCACCCGCCCGCTCGCGCCCGCGCGCAAGGCGTCCGCCTGAATACGGCTTAAAGCGCCGTACCCGGGAAAAGTGCTGAGCTTAAAGTAAATGCTGCCGTCCTCCTCGTACGTGTGCCCCTTGTCGCGCAGTTTCTTGATCAAGTCCACCATCTCGGGGATGTGGTCGGTGGCAGCGGGGTACTCATGGGCCCGCAGAATCCCGAGCGTATCAATATCCTCAAAAAACGCCTGCGCGTAGAAGTCCGTTATCTTTTTCAACGATTCGCCCGTTTCCCGGCAGGTGCGGATCAACTTGTCCTCCACATCCGTCAGGTTCATAATGTGCTTCACCGCAAACCCGCGAAACTCCAGGTAACGGCGCAGCAAATCCTCGAACATATAGGCGCGGAAATTGCCTATATGCGCGAAATTGTATATGGTCGGCCCACAGGTGTATATCCCGGCCCGCCCCGGCGCAATCGGTATAAATTCGTCTTTCTGTCTTGTCAGGGTATTATAAAGGTGAACTGTCATCTACCATGGGTCCTTCCGTATCGCTTGGGAAAAATTACATTGGGTCGCGCTGCGTTACAGGCAATAACGTTGCGCCCCCCGCCAACACGCCCTGCCGCATAGCATACCAAATAAGGGCAAACAGGGCAAAGCGCAGCGCAACAACGGCAGCGGCGTTTCGCTTCACAGGGGCGCGCCATCAGGCGCGGAAGCAAGACAGACCACCCCCCCGCCGGCTTGGTCTCTATGTTGGATTTCGCTCATGTTCGTATTCCGCTTCTTCGCCGTTCTTATCAGCCCCAGTTGCTTCTGGCGTGAATTCCGAAGGCGGTCTTTCAACCTCGGCGGCGTCCTTGTCGCGCAAGGTTACGGTCGCGTACCAGACAGCAAAGGATACAAGGAAGCAGATGCCCAGGTGCCAAAGTACCCCCTGAACATGCGTATGCGCGCCAGGCGCCCAACGGAGCACAGCCCACCACGAGGAATAGAGCCTTGCTGTTGCGGTGACTTCCTGGATGATGACGCCGTCCCCGTCGCGCACAACAAGGGTTCGGGACACAAGCGGTATCCATGACGTGACGATGAGTATCACGGCAAGGTTCAATAGGAATCGCCACGAGAATAGTATTTTACGGGCATTTCGGAACATGTTCATCTTAAAAAAACGCGGTTAAACGGACTCTCTTCGGGCCGTACAAAAAAGGACGGTTGCTCATGAGACGGCGCCTCACCCGTAAATAGCGCGTAAGGGCGAATAATCAGTCGCCCCTGCCAAGCGCGGTGCTTTAATAAACCGGCCTGCACCAGTGGCGGTATTCGGGTACTTTTCCTTGCACCACATCAAAATACACGGACTGCATTTTCAGCGTGACGGGGCCGGGCGTGCCGCCGTTGATGACGCGCCTGTCCACCGAACGGACGGGCGCAACCTGCGCGCCGGTGCCGCAGAAAAACAACTCATCGCTGACATAGAGTTCCGAGCGGCCAATGTTGCGCTCGATCACCTCGAGCCCGAGCACTTCCTTCGCCAGCTGGATAATCGTATTGCGCGTGATGCCAACGAGGATGTCGGCGTTGGGCGGCGAGGTGATGAGCTTGCCGTCCTGCACCAGGAAAATATTCATGGCGCTGCCCTCGGCAACGGTGCCGTCTTCACGCAAAAAGACAGCCTCATGAAAGCCCGCCTGCTTTGCTTCGGACGCGGCAAGGGATGAATTAATGTAGCCGCCGGTGGATTTCACGCGGCTGGGAATGGCGTTGTCCGATAAACGACGCCACGACGACACGGCCACATCAAGGCCCGATTGGGTGTCGCAATAATCGCCCAGCGTGATAATGTAGCAACAAAAGCTGGATGCAACGCCCTTGACGGTCGGGCCAAGCGAACATTCACTCTTATAGACGATGGGACGTATATAGACCCCTTCCTTGAAGTTGCTGCGCCGGATCAGTTCGACGCATACCTCTTCGATCGCCGCCTGGTCCTCGGGCACTTCCATACACATAATCCGGCAGTTGCGCGCCATGCGGTCAATGTGCTCCGGCAGCTTGAATACCAGCACATTGTCTTCGTCAGCGTTATAATAACCTCGAATGCCCTCGAACAGCCCTGTGCCATAGTTAAAGGCGTGGGTCATGATGCTGACTTTTGCGTCCTCGACGGGCACATAAGCCCCGTTAAAGTAAGCGATTGGCCCTGAAGTCATGGATGGCATAGTTTTAACCTCCTAAATTTTTGGTACACGGATGCGTAGTATCGCTATTTTCGGGGACTAAATGCAACCTGACAACTGGGCGTCGCTTCACGTAACTCATAAATAGTTGAAATACTGCCTACAGCTGTATATAATAACAGCGTGTTGTGTAATGGGACTGCATCCACGCACAAATAGGAGTGGTGGTGCGGCAAGCGGCAGTTGCCGAGGTGTTTGATGTTAGCTGGACGTGTATGTCGCGGCTTCGCATTACGGGGAATTTGGCCATGAAAAAATCTTTGTTTGGTACCGATGGTATTCGCGGGGTTGTCAATAAATACCCGATTACAGCGGAACTGGCGCTGAAGGTTGGGCGCGCTGTAGGGTGTCTGCTTCAAAGCGATAAACATACGCCCACCATTCTCATTGGTAAAGACACGCGTCTTTCAGGGTATATGATAGAGAATGCGCTTACCGCCGGTTTATGCTCCATGGGCGCGCATGTATTGCTGGTAGGCCCGCTGCCTACCCCGGGCGTGTCCTACATCATGCGCAGCCTGCGCGCCGACGGCGGCATCATGATCTCCGCGTCACACAATCTGTCCCAGGACAATGGCATCAAATTCTTCGGTCCGGACGGCTTCAAAATTTCAGACGCCATGGAAGCGGAGATTGAACGGCTCGTTGCTCTTCCCGACGCCGACTGTGTGCGACCGGAGGCCGACCGTGTCGGCACGGCCCGACGCATAGACGACGCTGTGGGACGCTACATCGAATTTGTGAAGGCGTCTTTCCCAAAGAAGATGCGCCTGGACGGCCTCAAGATCGTCTGCGATTGCGCCAATGGCGCGCTGTACAAGGTGGCGCCCTACGCCCTGTCCGAACTTGGCGCGCAGGTCATTCCCATTGCCGACCATCCCGACGGACACAACATTAACCGAAATTGCGGCGCGGTACACCCAGAGAAGATGCGCGCGGCGGTCATCGAAAACAAGGCGCACCTGGGCATTGCCTTTGACGGCGACGGCGACCGTATTGTGATGGCCGACGAAGAAGGCGGCCTGCTCGACGGCAACGGCATCCTGGCCATTCTCGGAGTGGATATGCTTGAACGCAACGCGCTGGCCCACAACACCGTGGTGGCCACGGTTATGGCGAATATCGGCCTCGAACGCGCCCTCGAACCGCTCGGGGGACGCGTGGAGCGCACCAACGTTGGCGACCGTCACGTCGTCGCGCTCATGCGCGAACAGGGCTATCTCCTCGGCGGCGAGTCATCAGGCCATATCATCATGCTGGAACACAATACCACCGGCGACGCCATGCTCGCCGCGCTGCGCATGCTTGCCACGTTGATTCGGCGGGACCAACCGCTCTCGGAATTCGCGAAAATCTACCAGCCGCTGCCAGAGGCGCAGACTACCGTGCGGGTGAACGGGACCTGGCCCACAACGGATACGCTCAACCGTATCCAGCGGGAAGGTGAAGAAAGCGTCAACAGCGGCGGACGCGTTATTATCCGCCCCTCCGGCACGGAACCCATCATCCGAATCATGGTGCAACATGAATCCATACGCAAAGCGCAGACATTGGCGCGACACCTGAGCGACAAGGTTGGCGCATTGCCGGCCTCCTGAGCGTGTGTCTGACACATATTCAGACATACTGAACGCGACGGGTTTTGGCATGGTTTTCAGGAAACTGATTTTGCACAAAAGACCGTAAAAAAGGGACTGCCAAATTGCGAACTCGCCCCGCAAAATATTCTTCAGGATTAGGGACTATTTGGCAGTCTGTTAGTGCCTTATCGGTCGTCTTTTATCATTAACACAAAGAAGTTGAATGGACAATAGCGCTGCCACTACCGTCATTGCGAGGAACGAAGAGGTGTGCTTCGACGACGGCGGCACGGCTCTGGTACGCCGCCTCCGACGAGTTATACGCAGGCTACCCATTCTCGGTACCGAACCAGAGCGGTGCCGCCTAAGCGCTTCCCATATAAGTATTTCCTGTACCGCTACTCTGAAAAACACACACGTCGGCCGAACGCCCACTCTGCCCCTTGACTTTTACCTATCATGGATGTCGAGGCTGCGCGCAAAACCATCGTCAAAACGAGGATATGTCGTAGCGGTATGCGCTGGTCGCGAAAAGGAGGGCAACGGATTCTTGACTTGAGAACTTATGTCCTGTCCAACAGATGGGATGCCTTTTGGAATGAATACAAAAAACTTTTACGAGCTGTGTAAAATATCGTCATAAGTGATATACCATACGCCTCGCGCCTTTAATCTGGGGTTAGTGCATGACCATCATGCCGCTGAATTCTCTAGGTTTTGTCTTGTACCTGAGCGCGGCGTACCAGGAACAGTATTGTGGCAGCCAGCCCCAGCATTACAGCGGAAAAGAGAATGAGCATACCATGCCCTTCCCGGTTAAATGGGAGAGTTCCCAACATCATCAATCCGCAGGCGCCCGTGCCGCCCGCAACAATGTAAGCAGGCATGCGCCCGGGATGGGTACCTGCACTATCAATCGGATCCGATTCGTGAGAAATAAGCCGGGTCCAGCCCGGGTTGGTGCGTTTGAAAGTAGACAAATCAAGAAGTAGGAGCAGCGCGACCGGCAGCACAACCCCAACAAGCACATCAGTGCTCTGAGCATACCTGCGCATCCAATTTGCCCACTCAGAAAGAAATCCCGCAGGAAGAGAGATTAGCTCGTTCTTTATGACATATGTGAAGAGTCCAGCCATAAAGCAGATGGCAACGGTAATGAGCACGTGGCTCAGGCCGGTGTTCTTACGAAGCAGTCCCCATACAGACGGAGCAAGCAACGGCGTGACAATGAGACTCGTCAATGCAACAATAACACGTTCCGCCCCCCCCATGCGTGGCACCATGAGGGCAATACCGATAAGGGCAAGGCCAAGCAACGCCGTAGCCATTCTCCCGATACGCACCAGTTCCTGCTCCGAGGCGCCCGGGCGCAATAGCCGCTTATAGATATCCTGGGTCAGTACACCGGCGAACACATTCAACTGGGAACTGACCATGCTGGCCGTGGCGGAGAACATGGCCGCCACCATGAGTCCGATCATGCCGGCAGGCAGCACGGACTGACAGGCGAGAATGTAGGCTTGTTCCTTGTCCAGGCCGGGTTCAATAACGCGGAAGACCATGGGCGGAAGAAACCAGAGAACGGGACTGACCAGGTAGAGTGCCGCAAAAAGATAGGTTGCCTTTTTCGCGGCGCGTTCGTTTTCCACGCAGAGGTACCGTTGTACAAAGGCCCATTCCGCGCCAATCATGAAGAAGTGAATGGCAGCCCACCCCGCGAGGAACAGCATGCCATACTCGCCGCTTGTGGGTTTGAGGAAGTTCTCCGGAATCTGCTGCAACGAAGCGCCTGCATCCCCGGCTTTAAGCAGGATCAGGGATGAGACAAAGAGTACAGCCAGGGTCAACACGATGAACTGCAGCACGTCGGTCATTAGCACCGCCCACAGGCCGCCCACCATGGTGTAAACCACCACTACCAGACCAAACAGGAATACCGCCCAGTGTAAGGCCAGGTTGCCGGTGGCCGGGTCCCGGAAAGGCACGCCTTCCCCAAGAGGCATGAGCGCCACCATGATCGTTGCCAAGGCATACAGGGCAACCGCCACACCAACCATGCGAAACACCAGCATCGTCCAGGTATAGAGATGCAATGCAGGTTTCCCGAAACGTAAGGAGACATACTCTGCCGGCGAGTCAATACCGAGGTTCTTCCAGCGTCCGGCGAGGAAATACCCCGCGGCAAGTGCCGCCACGCCATAGCACAGATTGATGCTGACGGCCACAAGTCC
>SLFT01000022.1 GCA_007124105.1 Candidatus Hydrogenedentota bacterium
GTCACGTCGCAGGTGGCGATGTTGCCCGCTTCGTCCTCAACACTGAATGTCACAAGGGTGTCAACGGAGATAAGCGTACCCGGCAGCGGGTCCTGCGTGATGAGTAGGTCAATCGCGTTCGTGCAGTTGTCCGTCGCGACAATCTCGTCCGTCAGGTCGGGAAGCGCAACTTCGCAGTTCGCGTCCAGGGCCAGTGGGCCCGGGTCAACGGCGCATTCCGTGATTACCGGGTCGGTAACATCTTGAACGGTCACCAGCACTTGGCAATCGTCCGAGCCTGCGGCATCTGTTACGGTAATGGTCACCAGTGTATCGACGCTGATTGGGGTGCCCGCAACCGGTTGCTGTGTGACCTCAGCGTAGCCGCAATCGTCTGTGTATACAACATCGCCCGTGAGATCCGGCATCAGCGCCTCGCAGTTTTCGTCAAGGGTCAGTTCCGGGTCGTTGGCGCAGGCCGTAATTACAGGTGGGTTCACGGGAACGCATGGTTCGGAGGGGTCTGTATTGACAACGGTGTATTCAATACAAAATCCTTCCAATGTTTCAGTCTCTGTGCAGACTTCAAAAATCTGCGGAGCGGACGGAGTGACCGAAAGGAAATCAGCGGGTTCGAATGAAAGTTGATCAACCCAGCCGCAATCAGCACCAACCGGATATGCCCTGTCCTTGACATATCTCCAGTGCAGTACAAAGGCGCCCGTGTCCAGATAATTGGGGTCGTCAGCGTCAAGCGTGACTGTTATCTCATGCCAATCCACATCCCCGGAAATACTGTCAACTAAGGCGCCGTTTACGTAAAATTCAAGAGGCGCAAAGACCGCTTCTGAACTCACCTTCCACCAGAAACGGATGTCGCCGGGAGTATAAGCAGTCGTTTCCATCCATGTTTCTTGATTGTTGCCAATGGCGCCGCTCTGCGCGGCGTCCACCCCGTCATACGTCTCGTCCGCCTGACCATACCATTCCGCGTCGCCGCCCGTTTCAAAGTGCCAAACATCGCAATCAACATCAAGGGCGACACAAAGGCGAAGTTTCACAAAAACTTCCACGTAGCGCTCACGCAGTAAACCGTCGCCAGTGTCAAAAAATAGCGTGGCCACATGAAGTCCTGGCGGCAAATCCCCTATATTATTATTAATCAGAATAATTGCTTCTGCTTCTCCTCCCTGTCCAGCGACCTGAACTGGCGCCGGTACAGTCAGCCAATCAACATCCGAGGTTATGGTCACATGTCTGGTATTTGTCGCCTGGTTATTCAGGTAATATGTAAACGAATCCGGAGCATAGGTGTCTGGTTCCCCTTGGTATCCTGAAGTGAAATATGGATCATCTTCACCTGGTTCGACAGTTACAGGATTCCATTGCGCTTGGCTGACTGTCCAGCTCGTGAGCACCAACGCCACGACAATCCATACTTGATAGATAAATGATTTACACATGACAACAATCCCTTCTAAAAGTTTTCCCAAGACCGTTACATACCACATCCCAAATAATATGCCGCTGTCTATACCGCTCAGAAAAAATGCTTTCAACGCAATCAAAACGCGATTTACCGATTACAACGTTCCAATTAGCGTTTACTGACGTATATCATAGCGTAGCATACGTTGCGTCAATTATACCATACTTTTCTCTCGTATGTTTCAGTATGCATGAAACATTTATAAGTCTATCATTTTTGTGCGCTGTTGTCAACACTTTTTGGGGACTGTTGGTCTCCGGCGTTTTGAGTGTCAGCTATGAATACACGTTGCTGTAGTTGGGCGGCGGTGTTGTTGCGTGTGTCTTGTGCAAATCCGAAACCCGTGCCCGATAGATGTCAGGAGCAAAGTGCGCAAAGAATCCATGCGGGCGCGTACCGGGCGGCTATGGCGTTGCTCTCAGACGGTTTGCGCGGAAACCCGGAATATTCGGCAGTTTTTGTGTGAAATCGCGGTCTTTGGGGAATCCCAGGTTGTCCCGAATAACGGTGCGCCGTCGGGGGGCGTCGCGCTTGATGCGCACATCGCCTGTGACAAGGTTGTCGGTCACAATTGCCCGTTCCACGTCGGGCCCGAGCTGGACTTGTGTCTTGTTGTCCAGGAACTCGCAGCCGCGCACGAGTATCGAGCCGCCGAGCACTTCGATGGACGGCAAATCAACATGGTTGTGTCGTTCGCCGTCATGTTCATAGCCCCATTGCATGAAAGTGCAGTCGCTGAACCCGACCGTACCGTGGCCGTCAATGACGGCGTTGCGTCGGGCCGGCCCCCAGAACGCGCAGTTTACAAAGCGCACGGTGCCGGTATGGGTGTCCTCGACGCGGATCATGGTCGGGTCGGGGCCTCGGAAGGAGACGAATTCGCCGTTGGTGATGAGCAGTCCCATGGGCTCGCTTTGCTCGACCACCAGCGCTGTGTAACAGTCGTCCGCGCCGATGCCCAGGAAATTACCGTTTGTGGCGCCGCTGTCCGTCTCAATGAATTTGTAACCCACCTTATAGCCGAAACAGAAGGTGTTATGGACATAGTGCCAGTCGGTCTTTCCGAAAATGAACCCGATGCCGTTTTCCTGCTGCCATTGGTATACCTTGGTACGAAACGACCACCAGGGGTTCCAATGCACATTTTCGATACGGCCAATATCATAAATGGCGTCAACATAAACGCCGATGTAAATGGGTTGACCGTGAATATTACGAATCAGTGCGCGCTGATTGCGGGACGCGTCTATGGCCTTGAAGGGATTCAATAGTTGCAGTTCAATGGCGGCGGGGTTGTTGCCGCGCATGGCAATGGTGTAGGGGTAGGGCGTGGGTGCGTCGGCATGGGGGTCCTGTTCGGTGTAGTGGATGGTGAACCCCTGAATAACGGCGTTGCCCTGCAATGTAATGAACGGTTCGCCGTCGGGATCATCCGCGCCGCCGACGGGTTCGAGCACACTTCCGTAAACAGGCCGCTCCTGGGCGCCCACATCGCGAATGCCAGCGTGCGCCGGCGCGTAAATGAACGTACCGCGCAAAGTCACATTGGAGGGGATGGTAATGGAACCTTCAAAGCGATAGCGTCCCGAAGGCACTTCAACAATGCCGCCGCCCACGGCGTGGGCGGTGTCCAGCGTCTCTTGAAAGATGGCGGTGTTTTCGCGCGTACCGTCGGTGTATGCGCCATAGTCCATGATATCTCGCGTGAGAGGGTTCCCTGTAACAGGCGGCGAGGGGCTGTCGGCGTGCGTGGCTACGGCAACGAGCAACAAAACAGTGGTGCAAAACATGGCGGAGTTCCTTTCGTGTTTGCGCTTGTAATCGGAATATTGCGTCATACTGCGTTGAAAGTTAAATTGTCAGGTGGGCTGTCAGACATTGTCGGACGGCGTCGGACATGTCAGACAACGCTGCGTCTGCGTGTTCGTGGTCTACCGGGGCGCCGACAGGCTCATGAGCGACGATACCATAAATAAACATCGCGCACCTGGACGCCCGGTTCAAACGGAAGCGCGTTATTGTTTATGTATTGACAGTGTGATCATAAACGTCGTAGGGTTCAACCCAAGGAGATTACTCCCACTCGATGGTGCCCGGCGGTTTTGAGGTGACGTCGTATAGTACGCGGTTGATATGGTCCACTTCGTTGCATATTCGATTTGACACGCGCTGCAACAGTTCGGGCGGGAACCGGAACCAGTCCGCCGTCATGGCGTCTGTGGAGTTGACCGCACGCAGGCTGCAAACTTCCTCATAAGATCGTTCGTCGCCCTGTACGCCGACACTTTTCACGGGCAACAGGCAAACGAGCGCCTGCCATATTTCGTCGTAAAGACCCGCCGCGCGTATTTCCTCGATAAAAATGGCGTCCGCGTCGCGCAAGGTGTCCAGCCGTTTGCGGGTAATTTCGCCTACGCAGCGTACGCCAAGTCCTGGTCCTGGGAAAGGATGTCGGCCCACAATCTCTTCGGGCAGGCCGAGCTCACGCCCCAAAGCGCGCACTTCGTCCTTGAACAGTTCGCGCAGCGGCTCCAGCAACTCCATATTCATTTTTTCGGGGAGCCCGCCCACACTGTGGTGGCTTTTGATGGTTGCCGACGGGCCGCCGGTAGCCGACACGCTTTCGATGACGTCGGGATACAGA
>SLFT01000170.1 GCA_007124105.1 Candidatus Hydrogenedentota bacterium
CAAGCGCAACAATGCTGTCTTCATCCCAGCCAAGACGCGTCTTCACCGTTACCGGAAGTCCCGTGCCCCGTTGGGTTGCCGCCACCGCCGCACGGAATCGCGGCAAGTCGCGCAGCAACCCGGCGCCGTCGCCCCGGTTGGCAATCTTCCTTACCCAGCACCCCGCGTTAAAATCAACAAAATCGGCGCCCGCCGCTTCAGCCATGGCCGCGGCCCGTTCCAGCGCGTCCACGTTGCTGCCGTATATTTGCACGCCCATGGGCCGTTCGGCGTCAGTGACGGTCATCTTATCCACCTCGCGGGATACGTTCCGGATTACCGCCTCGCAGTTCGCAAATTCGGTGTATAACACATCAACGCCCATTTCCTTGCACAACAGGCGAAACGGGCGATCGGCCACGTCTTCCATAGGAGCAAGGCATATCGGGTTATCTATTTTATATTTTCCAAGCAGCATGTTGGCTTTCATGTAATGCGTGATGCGCTCTTTTGAAGACGCGGCTACTATAGCCTTTTCACAAGAACAAGTCAACGAACGGGTTCAACCGGTAGTTTATGTTCTCAGTGCAAGGCATCTGCATTATCGCCCGGCGCTTCCACTGCGCGCCTCATATACTCCTGGATAGTGGGCGAATCAGGATGTATTTCCAACAATCGCCGCCATTCCGCGGTACGCCCTTCCGGGTCTTGCAGCGCGTCGTATACGGCGTCAATTCGGGCGGCGGTGCGCGGCGACTCGGGCGCTGTCTCCAATACGCGCCGGAAGTACTCGAGCGCTTCATGGTAGCGCCCCTGGGCGGACAGCGTCTCACCCATGCCCACGTGATGCCAGAGATTGTCCGGTTGGGCGGCCAGCGCCACTGCAAGCAGTGCTTCGGCCGCGTCGTATTGTTCTTGCTCCAGGGCCATTCGCGCGGTTTCCGCTGCGAACATAACAGCTGCGGGCAATAGCGTAGCCCTGTCATCCGTCAAGCCTTCAATAATCTGAACGCTTTCCTCGAATTGCTGTGCGCGACACAGCAACGCGCTATAAACCAGACGCAAATCCAGTGACTGTGGCGCATTGTCGCGCGCATCTTTACCGGCGGCCAGCGCCGCGTCCACAGCGCCCGTATCCGCCAACGCCAAAATATAGCGCACGGCAAGCAACGTGTGTGCCGGATGACTGTCCAGCATACCCTTCCAGATAGTGACCCGTCGCGCAGGCTCAACATTTTCTTGTAAAACCACATCCAGTTGCCGAGCCGCCTGTATGGCGGCGGGCGTATCAGCACCCTGTAAGATTGCTCGCTGCAACGTTTCCACGGCCTTTTCTGTCTGGTCCGCGTCTGCATAGGCTTCGCCCAGTTTGACAAGTATCCCAACATCATTTGGATGCCATTCGAGCGCCTGACGGTAGAGAACCGCAGCGTCGGCGGCCGCGTCAGCCGCCATTCGACTGTCGCCCGCCTTACCAAGAATGGACGCGGCATATCGTTCGAGCGTCGGCGCTTGCGCAACGGCTTCGGAAATATGCGCGATGCCGGCATCGCACTGTCCCGCCCGGGCCAGGGCGCCGCCCAGATGAATCCGCGCCGGGTGGAACGTTGCGTCAGCCTCTGTTAGCTGTTGGTATAGTGTGAGCGCCTCGTCAAAGTACGCATTCGCCTCAAGGGCCATGGCCAGATGCAAGCGCGACGTTTCGTTCTCCGGCAATAAACGAACCATGCGCCGCCATTCCTCGAGCCTGGCGGCGTGGGCCTCACGACGTTCGTAAATATTGTCAATGCGCCTGGCAAGCGTCTCGCCTTCCTGCGCAGCCGTCATCCCCGTAAGATAAGCATTCAAAGCCTCTTCTTCGGCGTTGGTTTGTTCATACAGACCACCGAGCAACAGCCAGCCGTTCTCGTGTTCAGGAGCAATTATCACCAGTTGTTGCGCCACGCGCAAGGCGGCAGCGACCTCGCCGCGGTCGGCCAGAACGCTTGCGACCTCGCGCGTCAGCAGAAAAGCGTTTTCTCCCATTTCCGGGCGCTCGTCAAGAAAGGCGTCCAGAAGCGCCGTATCCTTTTCCGCTACAATGCGCGCCACCGCCAGATACAGGACGCCATGCGGTTCCAGCGCACTCATCGCGTAGAGTTCTTCAAACATCTGGTGCGCTGTCTCATATTTACCGGCGTCAAACAAAGCCCGTGCGTAATAACGGTGCATTGCAGGCGTATCGGGATGTGCTGTTATCAACGTTTCCCACGTTTCAAGTCGTTGCGCAACGTCATAGTGTTGCGCCAGCAGCGCGTCCAACCGTTCCGCGCCAAACGGAGAATCAGGATGGCGGTTTTTATGGTCGCTGTAAAGTTTAAGCGCCGCGTCGTATTCCCCTTTTGCCTGCTCAAGGTCGCCCATCAACAACAACGTCTCGCCGGCTTCGGGAGCGTATCGGCGGGCGGTGGTATAGACATGTTTGGCTTCGGTGTACTGGCCCTGCTCCTGATAATGCTGCCCAATGGCCAGCAGGAAGCGGGCTGCCTGGTCGGCATGGTCGGGCGATGTCGCCGCCAGCCGTGTGAAGTGCTCGGCGGCAACGGCAAGGTCGCCGCGTTCATAAGCGATATTGGCCGCGCCCTCGAGGGCGACGGCATTGTCGGGCGCTTCGTCCAATACCGTCAAAAACATTTCCAAGGCGCCTTCATCGTTGCCCTGGTGGCGACGCAATATCCCGATGTTTAACATAAGCGACAATGCGTCAACAGCAATATTTTCGTGGGCTTCTATTTCCTTGGGATCATGCTCCAATATGGCCAGGAACATTTCTTCCGCGCCCGCATAATTACTTTGCTCGCGACGCACGATACCAACATCCAGCATAAGCGCCAGCAAGTCAATATCCTCGGTTCCACCAACACCTGTCTGCCCGGGATCATGCTCCAATACGGCCAGGAACATTTCTTCTGCGCCCGCATAATCACCCAGATCACGACGCAAAACACCGATATCTAACATAAGCGCCAATAAGTCACTCTTGTCGTCTTTATGCGCAAGGGCATCCTCCAGATACATTAGCGCCATCTCCCGTTCACCAGTCAAACGCAAGATATTCCCGGATTCTATCAGCATGGGCGCACTCTCGGGTGCGTATCTTGCTATTTGTTCCGCAATGGTAAGCGCCATCTCAGAATCTTTGGGCGAATAGCGCCAACGCGTTGTGTGCTGACGGTAGTCCGTTAAAAATTTCTGAGGCGGTCTCCCCGTGTAACCATACATGCGCACCACAGTCAAAGGCGGCAAGCATTCTTCTTGGCCGCATTGCGAGCGATCTCCCTCAACAAGCGCCTCCAGTTCCCAAGCGTTAAACAGCCCCCCGACAGTTAAGGTATCGGCCAAATACAACATAAAATGGGGAGGACGTTGTCCTACCAGCAATCCGTCTTTGCCCACAAGCGCATCCCATCCACCCCAAACGTCATACTGGTTAATCCCTTGATCTTGCAGCATTTCAATGCAATAAGCCTGTGGTTGGTGCGGCGTATAATAGGCAAGTCGCGCGCTTGTGCCGTATCCGACGCCGAAAAGAAATGGGGAAGATTCGACATTGTCCCGGGTATATTGTCGCCAGATTTCGGGCCAATCATCCTTGATGCTGCATCTTTCCGGCGACGTCCAGCCAACGATTAGAAGAAGCAAAGCAACAACACCAATTGCCAGCCGGAAAGTCATCAACCCCAAAAGAACGCATAAGACATGGGATTTGCGTTGCGGCCAAAAAAAGTTTGCTGCCATGCCTAAAATAAACAGCGCTATCGCAACGGGGCCATTTGTGAGCTGGTACATTAGCATGACAAAAAGTCCGCCCACAATATAATGTTTATATTGTGGCCAAAAATGGTTTGCTACAAGGCCGCTGCTCACAATTACAGCGAACCATCCTGGATAAATCCAATGCGGGTATATGGCCCTTGTGAATGAAACGCATAGGTAAAATCCCAGTGATATAGCTGTTGTTGTCAGTAGCAAACTGCGGTCCGGAAGCAATTTCCGGTAGCGTATCATCACCACCAAAAGGAGAAGGTAAAGGGCAAAAGAAAAAGGGCCAACGACGGTTATCTGCCCCCGAGTCCAACTATCGAG
>SLFT01000084.1 GCA_007124105.1 Candidatus Hydrogenedentota bacterium
TAATAACGGCCTCGGGCGCCGCGTCGTGCAGCCTCCTTGCGGCCGCATTAATGGTCGCGCTATCTATCAGTGTTGGCATGGCAGAAACTCAGTAGAAACATGCAGCGTAGATTAATGCTCGAACTCATCCGTATTATTTTAATGAATCGGGCGGATCATTCACAAGACTTCAATGATCTTGAATAAAACAGTTGTCCCCTCCGCCTCATCCGTTACTCCTGAAACATTATGTCTACCCGCCCAACCTTCCCCCTTCCCCTTTCATCCTTCATCCCCGGTGCGTTACGAAGTACAACTTCGTAACGAGCCAAGCGCCAGTTCAAACGCGACAGGGTCTGCATTCTTTTCTCAACAGTTACAGTTCTGCCGGGGTTCGTTGTGTTTTACCGGCTTGCTCCTGTCTTCGGCGTAGTGATTCATTGCTCTCGCGCCAGTAGGCCGCTTGTTCTTCCCGGGATTTTCCTTCAAGTTCCCGTTGCACCTGTGCGGCGCCTTCGTGCATCATCTCCACACAATCAAATTCTCGTTTAGTCGTCGTTTTCATCATCATACTCCACTATTTCGGCTGGCGATCGAATCTCAATTTCTCGGTAGCCATGCAGCATATTTACCGCATTGTAAAGATGGATGCGGCGCAGGTTTACGATGTGCTTGAAATTCCAGCTCACAATTAATTCGCAATCGGACACGGTTGCGAAGGCCACATGCAGTGCGTCATCCGGCCATTTTGGAGATATGATACCAGATTGAATATAGGCTTGCTGCAACGACAAAGCTTCTGCTTCGTCGGTTACTGTATCAGCAAAAGGGACAACATCTTCGAAGACAGTCCGGACCGCTTCTGGCGCGTGGCGCAACTCTTTTTCAATGAGAGCTGATACCACTAACTGAAACCGACCTTCGCGTACGCTGGAAAAAAAAGAAAGGCTGTTGTCCGTAAACAGTAGGTCATGAACGCCGCCAAACACCGACGTATCCGCATATACACGAAGCACTTTCTTCATGGTAGTTATCGTACTAGAAAATTCAGGCTATTTGCAATTCACGCGCGAGGACAGATTCTTGAGATCATGAAAACGTGGTCGCAGCCGCCCTGGCGCCATAAACTAACGCCGAAGCGTCCAATCGCTCCGCTCGTATTTTGCGCGCGCGAGCGTTTCCACCGTTTCGCTTTCTTCTGGAAGCGGCCGCTCCGGAACCGAAGAAGGCGCGAAAGTGTCCGTTACAACGCGACGCAGCGCGTCGGCCGGTAAGGGTATGGGACGCATAAACATTTCATGGTTCCGCTCTCCACGATAGTGAGGTCGTTCTCGTGGTTCAAGCAGATACCGGTTCATGGCGGCTGCGTCCATCTGATAAACCAGGCTGCCATGATGAAGACACGCGTTTCGCTTGCGGCGCTGGGCGTTGCCGGAAAACTTGCGGTTGACCAGTACGAGATCGGAAACGCCCGCTTTTTCCGTTACGATACCGACCGTTTTGAAGGTCGTAATTAGTTGTCCGAGGATATAGCGGTATGACTGGTGCAGATCGGCGACTTCCGGAAAGGCGTTGTAGCTGAGGGCCAGCGCAAAATTGAGGCATCCAGGCCCCTGAAGCACGGCGCCGCCCGCTGAGCAGCGGCGAAGCACGGGTACGTTGTCGCGCAAACAATTAAAGTAATTGACCACTTCACGGTACCGCTGCCCAGAACCGATAACAACAAAGGGCGTCGGACTTTCCCATAGACGCAGGGTGTCCAGTGTGCGGCCTTTTTCCACGCTATCGAGGATGACTTCGTCGAGGGCAAGATTTCTGGTTGGTTCTGGATATGTGATGTCGAGCAGACGCATAGAGCAGGGTTCACTTTTCTGATGGTTTTCAAGCACAAGTCGCCGGATTATACCGGTTCTGGCGCGTCTATGACGAATGAAACGATGTTGTGCGTATTGAAGCCTCAAACATGGTAATGATATGCTCATGCGAATTGAAAGCCCCATACAAGGAAACAGCCATGTATTATAAAGAGGACTGGGACAACGCACAAGCCCGAATGCGCGCCTGGTGGCGGCACGAACTTGAGACGCCTTTGGCGCAGGTGGTTGCCCCGATAGAGGGAAAGGAGTCGGCATGCGTATTTGACTGGTGGGCACTGATGCGCGCAGGCGCATCAACGGAGCAAGTGCTTGAAGATTACCTTGCGTGGTGCGAAAGCACCTGGTTCGGCGGCGCGGCCTTTCCGAACATGTTCTTTAATATGGGGCCAGGCGTACTTGCCGCCTATTCAAGCGGTTATCTGTATTTCGAACCTACCTCCTGCACAAGTTGGTTTGAGAATCCACAACCTTGGGAAATGGTGGATTCCTATCGTTTTCAGGAGAACAAATGGTGGCGGTTTACCATGGAGGGCATGAACGTTTTCGCCGACGCAGGAAAAGATCGCTTTATCATGGGCATGACCGATCTAGGCGGCATTCTTGATGTATTGTCCTCGTTTCGAGGCGCCCAGGACCTTGCGGTAGACCTGTTGAACGCTCCTGAGCGCGTACATCAGGCGCGTAAACGAATCCTTGAGGACTGGCATTGCGCCTATGATATGCTGCTTCCAATTATCACCAGAAATCAAGAAGGCATGAGCGCCTGGATGGGCATCTGGTGTCCCGGAACGTGGTATCCGCTTCAATGCGACTTTGCGGCATTGATCTCGCCGGATCAATTCGCCGAATTCGTTTTGCCTGATGTTGTTGAGCAATGCAAGCGGCTGGATCACAGCATTTTCCATCTCGACGGACCCGGCCAGATTCCGCATCTCGATATGCTTCTCGAAATCGAAGAGCTGGACGGCATCCAGTGGGTGCCTGGCACGGGAAATCCGCAATGCGAGGCGTTGCAATGGCGGCCGTTGTATGAAAAGATTCTAGGGAAAGGCAAGTCCCTTGTATTGCAATGTTTTGACGATGTAAACAGGTTGCCCGCCGTGCTGGAAGGGTTGCCGCGGACAGGCATGCTCATCAGCGTTGGCGCGTCAACGCAGGAAGAAGGCACTCGTCTGTTGCGAAAACTCGAACAGCTTTAGCCCGGATGTCGCAGCAGATTTCGCCGCGAAAGGAAAAGATATGGACGACATACGCATTTTTGATCTCCCTGATCCGCCGGACATGGAGTATGCCGCGCATAACGAAGCGGTGAAAGCGTTATGGGAGGCATTCAGGAACAATACCCATAAACGTGTACCTGTGCGTTTGAACACCAATCCGCGTATGTTGATGCAGGACCCGGCTTATAACAAAAAGGGCCTGAGCTATCAGGAATACATGACAGACCCGGATATCATGGGTCAGGCGGTATTGGAATGGAGTTACTGGACGCGTTTCTTTTTGCCCGGAGACCATGAAACGGGGTTGCCGGAAACGTGGCAGGTGCATATTGATTTTGAGAATATCTACGACGCCGTATGGTTTGGCGCGCCGACGGTATTTCATGAGGGGCAGGTGCCCTACGCCGCGCCCATGCTGCGCGACAACAACAAGCGGCTCCTGTTCGACCTTGGCGCCCCTGACCCGTTCGCGGGCGAATGGGCTGAGCGGGCGCTGCAATTCATCGAGCATTTCGTTGAAAGCCCGCCGGACCGCGTCCGCGCCGCACCGCGGCATAGACGAGTGTGCCGCCATAGGCCACGCACAGGAGCACCATCAGCAGCCAAAACCTCGTGAAGGCGATGCCGACGACCACCGTCAGGGCCACCAGCACCCAGGCCGCATTCTCGCGCGGGATGCGCAGCGCCTTGGGCGAGAGCGTCGGCAGCCGGCTCACCATCAGCCCGCCGACGATCCCCAGCCAGACCCCCACCGCCAGCGGCGCCCGGGTGACGTCGATCAACCCGTCGAGTGCCAGAAACAGCGGCAGAAGGCCCAGCACCGCCCCGGCCGGCGCCGGCACCCCGGTGAAATGCGACCGCGTCGGCGCATCCGGCGCCGTCCGGCCGACATTGAAGCGCGCAAGCCGCAGGCAGCAGCCGATGGCGAAGACGAGGGCAAAGATCCAGCCCGCCCCGCCCAGATCGTCCAGCGTGAAGGCATAGACCAGCACCGCCGGCGCCACGCCGAA
>SLFT01000117.1 GCA_007124105.1 Candidatus Hydrogenedentota bacterium
AATCTTGATGTGGTGCGCCACATTTCCGATCACGTGGCGGTGATGTACCTCGGGCGTATCGTGGAAACTGCGCCCGCCGACCTGCTTTTCGCAAAGCCCACGCACCCGTATACCGTCGCCCTGCTGGGTGCGGCGCCCATACCCGATCCGCAACACCGCAAGGAGCGGCGCTTACCCCAAGGCGAACCACCCAGCCCCATCAATCCACCGCCCGGCTGCCCCTTTCATCCGCGTTGCGAATATGCCGAAGAACGTTGCGCCTGTGAGATACAGCGTCTTGTCGAAACCGCGCCTGAACACTATGTCGCCTGTTCCGTGCGACGCCCGGCAAAGGACTGATATCATGACGCGGCGGCGCCAAAGCGTCAGGTGGCCCGGCCTTTGCGCCTGCTGCGTACAACTGCGCTTCCCTATGCGGTGTGGGGACGCAGCGATTGAACAGGGAAATTATTGGCGACCGGTGATCGTTACTCCTACAAGGTGTCTACTATGCAGACAAAGAAAAGCCTGAAGCCCTTCAAAATACAGCGGACCTGTGTGCATGATGGTCCGGGAATACGCACCACAATCTTCTTTCAGGGATGCAACTTGCAATGCGTCTGGTGTCAGAACCCGGAGATGCAATCGTTTAACGGCAATGGGACGGGGCCCGATGCGGGCTGTTCCGTGGACGATATGCTGGATAGCGTTTCAAGAGACAATGCCTATTATGCCGCCAGCGGCGGCGGTGTAACGGTGAGCGGCGGCGAGCCTTTCCTGCAAGACCCCGAGCAGCTGACGCAATTGCTCGCACGATTGAAGGAACAAGGTTTGCACGTTGCCGCTGAAACGTCGTTGCACGCGCCCTGGGAAACTATCAGCAAGGCCGCGCCCTATATAGACCTGTTTCTTGTTGATCTCAAGGTGGTGGGCGATGACGGCCTGCATAAGCAATACACACAACACGACAGCGCGTTGGTCCGCGAGAATCTACGGAAGTTGCTCGATGCGAATGGGGCAGTCAGATTCCGCATGGTAATGGCGCCGGGATTTAACGACAGCGAAACGCAGATAGAGGCCGCCGCGGCTTTTTTGAAGGAGCATGGCAGCGATAGCCTTGAATTGCTGAAGTACCACAACTTACACGAAGACAAGGCCAGACGGCTCGGTTTAACGACGCCGTCTTTGGGCATTACTGCGGAAGAAAGCGTCGCATCGGTGGAGCGGGCCGTGGGCCTGTTCAAGCGATACGGCATTCGTGCTGACTATGAAGAGCGGGATGCGCCCCGTCGCAAAGCCATGTTTACGCCGCGTGTACAACAAATTCAACGGGATATCCGAGAAAGTGGACGCGCGTTGTGCATGGAGGCGTGCATGCTGAAGACGGCCTATTACAGGAAGCGCGGCTTCAATAAACCAACCCCGATTCATAGAGCGGAATGCCTATCTCATGTATTGCGGCACAAGCGCGTTATCGTGTACCCGGGGGAACTGCTTGTCGGCACATTTACGTCCAAGCGCGTGGCCGGGCAAATGTGGGCGGAATACTATGGCGTGGTGGGCGTGAAAATGATACACAAAATTACGCGCCTGAAACCCGTGCCCTTCAAGGTGTCCTGGCGCGAGCGACTCGGATTTCTGCGCATTGCGCCTTTCTGGATGAAAAATAGCCTTCTAGGACGGCTATATCCAAAACTGTCGGATTTTCTTCTGCTTTTCGCGCGTGCTTCGGAGATGAACGCCGGATTTAACAACAACACAGCGGCCATCGCCCATTTCATTGTCAATTTCGAGCGCATTCTGGAAAAGGGCACGTCCGGTCTTATCACTGAACTCGAGGAGATGAAGCGGCACAAACCTGAAAACAATCAAGAGTTTTATACAGGCGCGATACTGGCGCTTCAGGGGTTGGAAGCCTACGCGCAGCGCTATGCCGACAGCCTCACGCTGCTGAGCGATCAGGAGAACGAGCCCGGGCGCAGGGCCGAATTAAAGGAAATGGCCGTAATATGCGCGCATGTCCCGAAGTATCCCGCGCGCACCTTTCACGAGGCGCTGCAAAGCATGTTGTTTTTGCATATTGCGCTCTGTATCGAGTCTTATGAGAACGCTATCTCTTTTGGGCGCGTGGACCAATTTTTATACCCCTATTATCAACGGGACAAGGCGGCGGGGACGCTGGACTACGACAAGGCAAAAGAACTGCTGTGCCTGTTCATTCTTAAGATGGACGAGGCCATTCTGGTGAATGACGGCAACACCTTTCCCGAACTGTTCGCCCTGTTCGAGACGCTCTCGACAGACCAGGCCGTCACCTTTGGCGGCGTTGACAAGGACGGGAACGACGCCACCAATGATCTAACCTACATGCTGTTGGACGCCTCCGAACTGCAACCGTTGGCTGCCGACCCGGCGGCGCGCGTACACAAGAACAGTCCAGACGCGTACCTGGAAAGAATTGCGGCAATATATCTCAACGGTACGCCCCTGCCGCAGCTGTTCAGCGATGAACGCTATATCGAAACGCTCCTGCGGCATTACCCGACCACTATCGAGCAGGCGCGCAACTACTCCATTGTGGGATGTGTTGAACCGAACGCATCGGACGATCATTTCGGCAATACCGATTGCGCCAATGTGAATCTTACGCTGCCGCTGTTGCAGGCTGTCAAGGGCCATGACGATGAGTTATGGAATTATGGGCTTTACGATCAGATCATGCTGCTGACAACCAATCTGCTCGCTTATCTCTTTCCAGGTAAAAATGTTGTCGCCCGGTTTGTCGCTCGACGCTGCGCCGCGTGGCGCCGCAGGCGAAACGTACAAAAAGGACTTCATGTTTATGATCCGCCTGGCGACATGGACGCACTGCTCGAACGATTCGAGACGCAATTGTGCCGACTCACGAAATCCATATTGAGCGATCATCAAGAAATTGAAAAACAATTGCGCGAAAACTTTACTACCCCACTCGCGTCCTCGCTGTTCAGGGGATGCGTTGCGAGCGGCAAGGACCTTTACGAAGGCGGCGCAACATGTAACAGCAGCGGCATCCAGGCGGTAGGCGTCACCGATGTTGCGGATTCCTTGCATGCCATTGACGAAGTGGTATTCAAAAAGCGGTCGTATGACATGCAAGACGTTATCGCGGCCATGGACAGCAATTTTGAGGGTGAGCACTATGGGCCGATACGGGACGCCTTGCTTGCCGTGCCGAAATTCGGCGACGACGCCTCCCCGGAAGCCGCAGCCTGGGTAAACAGGGTGCTGGGCATCTATAACGCCGTGTTGGATTCCATTGAGAATTGCCCGCGCAACGGCAGGTATTCAGCCGGATATTATGCCCTGAACGTGGGCACCAGGTACGGCAGAAATACGCCGGCGTTGCCTTCGGGACGGCTGGCGGGCGTGCCCCTTGCCAACAGCATTACCCCGCATTACGGAATGGAAAAGTCGGATTTGCTGTCGTCGCTGAACGCTGTCGCCGCCGTTGATTTTACTGAACACGCCGAGAATGGGACAACCGTTACCTTTTCTATTGACGCTGCGTTATTTCAGGGCCCCGGCGGCGTGAAGAATCTGGCGAGCATCTTCAGGACTTTTCTCGCGACCGGCGGTATGCAGCTGCAACCAAATGTTATTGACCGGCAACTTCTGCTGGACGCCTATGACAACCCTCAGAAATATCCTGATCTGATTGTTCGCATTGCAGGCTATTGCGCCTATTTTAATGAGTTGTCCGACGAATTGAAGCAGGTGATTATTAACAGAACCTGTTACACATAATAAGGATGCGGTGTGTTGTGCGTTTGTTGTTATTGTTGTTGCACATAGTGTATCAGCGCATCCAGTAGATACGCCCCTTCGGGAGTATTCGCCAGCAGATCAACTCCATGGGTCATCAGGAGCGGCAAGTTGTCCTTGTCGTTTTTCTCCATGATGTAGGCAAAATAGTTTTTCTGCCCTTCGCCGACGGCAAAATAGGTAAACTCTCCGTATTCAGGCGCAATGGGGAGGGGAAGCCCCCGTTTGATAAGCCGGAACCAAAGCGGCGTCAGTGTGCCGTTGTGTGGGAAGTCGCCGAAGACAGGG
>SLFT01000066.1 GCA_007124105.1 Candidatus Hydrogenedentota bacterium
ACCGCAGACCACGCACGCTTCGGGCGTTACTTGTGCGTGTCCGTCTTGTACGCGAATCGCTTTCACGGGACACTGGCGCAGGCACTTGTAACAATCCTGGCATTCGGCGTCCGCCGTATATATCGGGTATTGCCGTTCCATGACTATTCCTTTGTATCCCGGGTGAAATGGGCTTCGAGCACATCAAGCAATGTGCCTTCGTCAAGATGATGATAAAGGCGGCCGTCAATGCGAATGTTGGGCCCTTCGGCGCACTGTTGCTCGCAATGGCTGCCCGTGATGGCAACGCTGGTGTGCAGTCCCCGGTCGGATAGAAACGTTTCTATCAGGGCAAGATGGCTTCGATTGCCCCGGGCAAAACAGGAACTGCCCATGCAAATAACTATCTGGTGTGGCGCGTTCATCGTATGGCCTCCTTCAGGTCGGCTGCGGGACTTTCCGCGCGCAGCTGTGCGGCAAGCTTGCTCGAAAGGATTCCAAGTGACGAGAACAGGTTCTCGCTTTGCACAATCACACCGGCAGGAACCGTCAACGCAATCGGCGCGAAATTCCAGACAGCGCGAATGCCGTTAAGCGTCATCATGTCGCAAACCGACTGGGCGGCCTCGGCGGGCACGGTCAAAATGCCAATATGCACGTTGAGACGCTCGAGCAGGTTTGGCATCTTTTCAAGGGGAAATACCATCACATTGTGTATCTTGTTGCCGCATTTCTCGGGCGCCCCGTCAAAGGCGGCCACTATTCTTACGCCGTACTGTTCAAAAGGCCGGTAACCAAGCAGCGCCGTACCAAGATGACCCGCGCCGACCAGAATCGCATCACGCGCATTGTTCCAGCCCAGGAATGTTTCAAGTGTGTGATACAGTTCGTCAACCGGGTACCCCACTTTCGGGCGACCGGCGGCGCCGGCACAAGCCAGGTCTTTTCGTACCTGGGTAGGATCCAAATCCAACGCGCGCCCAATCTGGGTGCAGGACACAAAAGCGCATTCCTGCTGCAACAGCCGTTGCAGCACCTGGCAATAGGCGGGCAGCCGCCGCAACGTCGGCTCGGGCACGCCATGAATCGGGTTATCCGCGTGTTCCATCATGTAGTTGCGTTCCTTTTATGTTCCGGCACCAATCGAGAAGTTTTTATCGAGAAACTTTTCTCTAATAGTATACCTGATAGAACGGCGAATGTCAAATAAAACAGATAGGCGTTTTCAGGTGCCGCCCCAACGCATGCTTGCCGCAGCGCGCGCTGGAAACCAAGAGATGCGCGTCACTGTACATGCGGCATCGTCAATACGGTCAATAGGGTCAATAGGGTCAGTGTCGTCCTGATACACGCGGTACGCCACGCTTTCAGTGGGCGTACCATGCCGGTGAACGCCTCAGAGCAGCTGTCGAAAACGATGACTCGCTTCAGTCCGGCGCTCCCTGTGCAGCGTGCGCCGTATCTCTTTCTTCCGTTCCGTACTATGGAGCGCCTCGCGTCTATACTGTGTACCGATAGCGACCGTAACCGGCGGCGCAATGGCGCAAAAAAACAACGAAGAAAGGAAACTGCCATGATGGAACAAACAACACGATGTCCCGCATGTGGCGGGGACGTACAACGGGGAACCAACAAATGCAACCAGTGCTCTTTCGACCTGGGCGTCGGACCGGCGCCCAGAACCGCGGACAAACCGGCGGATTACGGCATCGCCCTGCTGGCCATCCCGCTGGTGGCCACGTTGCTGGTATGGTTCTGGGTGGGCAACATGAATCTTTTCCAATCGCCCGGCAGCACGCTGGGACTGATCATGGTCGCCACTGTCCTCGGCACTGCGGGCGTGGCGGCCATGGAAGCCACCAGGGCCGGCATGAAAACGGACAGGGCGCAAGGTACATACAGTCCCACGGCCTGGTTCTTCATCATTGCGCTGCTGTGGATTATCGGGTATCCGGCCTACCTCTACAAACGCGCATCCGCGGGACTCGCCAATCGTCTTGCCGCGGGTACCGCAATCGCCCTGGTCTTTACCGGCAGCTGGGGCGTCATGTTCGCCGCCGTCGAAGAACAGAAAGCGGAGGTGATGGCGGGATTCGAGGAACTCGAAATGGAAATGGAACAATGGGAACGGGAACTGGACGCGCTGGACTGGTAACCCGGTCAACAACAGAAAGGAAATGCTCATGTCGGATGTAACGTTAACGCAGACAATTGAATCGGATATGCCGCTGTCGGAAGAACTTGTCAAAAACGCGCTGCGACAAGCGCTCGCGACACAGTTCGATAAGTTCAAGTTCAACAACGCAAACCCGAACCAGTTCAGCTGTCGCGTCAAAACAAAACTGTTCAACCCCATCGTATCGCTGACGGGCAACATGCAGACACAGATTCAGGAGAACAAGGCGCGGATAATGGTTGACGCCGCCACGAAAACAAACGGCTGGTTCTGGTTCACCATATTCTTCTCCTTCTTTTTTCCGCCAGGGTTCCTGCTCGATATCTGGCTCTACACATCGCAGAAAAAGAAGTCCATCGAAGCGTTCAACCAGGCGCTCAAGCAAATCGAGTTCCAATTGGGTAAATTGTAACGAAGAACAACAGCGCGGACGCCGCGATTACGCGTTACGATTACGAGGAACAGGCGCGAAAGACACAGCGGCGGCCCTCGTAACCGTGCGCGTGAGTCGTAATCGAAAATCGTCGCCCTTTCTTGTACTACGCTTCATCCGGAAGGAGCGGCAGCCGCGGCGCGGCTATACAATCGAATTGGTGTTTATTTGTGCCCTTATGTGTTTATCCGTGGCAACCTCTTTTGGGCTTCCTCTTTGACCACAGATGGACACCGATAGACACAGATATGATTTGTTGTACGGGCATTGTTTACGGGGGACGCACAGCGTCATGGCGAACGGTCCCCGTGCTTTTGCGGCCTCGATGTACATGAATATAGAGGTGAACCATGCCGGACGGTTACGTTCATGCTCATCTCAGGCGGCAAGATCAGTCTTACGGGACACCTCACAAACGACAACACAATTTTTCCAACAAGCGATAAGAATGTCATGGGACAATCAAAAAAGTGGCGCATAACCAGCAACAATTGCATTTTAGGTTCGCCTTATTTATAATGATGGCGTCAGGGACTGAAGTACTGGTCTTCCTGGTGGTTGGTTGCCGTAAACCTAACACACTGGAGGATGTAGTCATAGCGGAACGAATCTCACGCAACCCCGACGAACTGGCCCGGCGATGCGCGCGCGGGTATTACGACAGGCCCGAAACAATGAAGATGCTGGACAGTATGGCCCAGATGAACTAGAATTCAGTATGGGCCAAGTCAGGAGTTAGAATCATGGCGACAGCGATAGTTACTACCGAAGGATACATTGATCTTCCCAGAGACATCCGGGACCAACTCCATCTTCGCGCCGGAGACACACTCGAAATCGAGATGGAAAAAGACCGCGCTATCCGGATTCGCCCGAAAACACTCAAACCTTCGGATGTGTCCGGTATGCTTGCCGCGCGACCACACACACACAACCCCATCGAAAACCTCGATGAAGCCCTTGCCGAAGCCTTCCGAAGTGGCAACGTATGAAAGCCCTCGACACCAACGCACTGGTCCGATTTCTGGTTGCCGATCATCCCGGGATGAAGGCCAAAACGGACCGCCTGCTTGATGAGGCCGCGGCGAATCGAGAGTCGTTTGGGATCACGGGATACGTGCTTCTGGAAATGCTGTGGGTGCTGAAAGCCGTCTACAAGTTCTCCCGCGAGGACATTCTGGATGCCGTGGACAAACTGACGGCCATGCCGGTGCTCACCTTCGAACCCTCCTGCCCCGTCCATGAATTGGTGGCGATGGCCCGCAACAGCAATTTTGATCTCGCCGATATCCTCATAGGACTGGCCGCCAGGCAACAGAACTGGGAAACAACATTGACCCTCGACAAGAAAGCCGCCCAATCCGAATTGTTCGAGGAAATTCAATCGCATGCGCCGCGCAACGAAGACGAAGAAAACAAGAGGAAGGTAGGAGGCGGCAGATGATCC
>SLFT01000014.1 GCA_007124105.1 Candidatus Hydrogenedentota bacterium
GGTTTTAGATTTCCAGTCGGTCTGTTTCTCGGTCATAAAGCTCTTCGTAAACCGGGTCTTGCTCATAATAGCGCAGGTACTTATATCGTTGGCCGACAACGCCTTCGGACTTGGGAATGCCCGGGTGGTCGAAGGTGTGTTCGTAATAGAAATCCTCGCGCCAGATAACGCGGCGGCCTTCGAGCAACGGTGAAAGATCGCAACCCTGCATAGCGTCAGGCGGCGCAACGCCCGCCATCGCCAACAGCGTAGGCGCAATATCAAGGTTCAATACCTGTTCGGCGCGCCGCTTGCCCCGTTGCGACGCGGACAGTCGCGGATCATACACCACAAGGGGCACACGAATTGAGGGATCGTGGCCGTACCATTTTCCGGCAAGTCCATGGTCGCCAAGATAAAACCCGTTGTCAGACATGAAAACAATGATTGTATTGTCCGAGAGCCCCAATGTATCAAGCGCGTTGCGTATCGCGCCCACTACCCGGTCCACGCCGGTAATCAGGCGATAGTACGCGCGGGTCATCTCCTGGTATAACTCAGGGTTGGAAAAACGTATCTTCCAGCGATTACGCGCTTCGTTGTTGTCCCGGAAAGACTCGGGAAAACGCTCAAAATAACGGTCGTCAGCCGTTTCCGGAGGCGGGATAACAACATCTTCATAGAGGCCGGCATAACGGGGATCGTAGATGAATTGGCGGGGATCGCCGTCCTGGCAGTGGGGCGCTTTGAAGCTTACAGACAAACAGAAGGGGCCTTTTCTTCCATACGTACGCAGGAATTCAAGGGACGCGTCCTCGTGTACCTGTGTGAGATGTATATAATTGCCATCGGCATCCTCTTGCTCGAAGTGGCCTTGGCCGGGATAGCCCCGCCACCATGAAAATTTATCTTCAGGCATTTCCGCGCCAACACCGTATTTGCCCACGAAGCCGGTGGTATAACCGGTGGCGCGCAACAACGCGGGATAGGTAGACGCCCAGGTGGTGTCGGAAAAAGTCTTGCGAAAATCGTTAATGCCATGTCGGCAAACATATTGTCCGGACAAGAAGGTGGCCCGGCTGGGCGCGCAGATGGACGTGGTGACAAAAGCGTTGTCAAAAACAACGCCCGCAGCGGCCATGGCGTCAATATGCGGTGTCTCAATGATAGTGTTGCCCATGCAGCCAAGCGCGTCCCAGCGTTGGTCATCTGTAAGTAAGAAGATGATATTGGGGCGTTTTGACGCTTCTACTGGTTGCCGTTCTCCCGCGGTTAGCATGTTTGCCGCGACTCCCATGCCGCCGATGCCGGCGAGCGCGAATTGTCGGCGCGTTAGGGTGCTCATGACTATTCCTTTGTGAGTTTGTGTATATTTTAATCATACAGATGCGGTTGATTATGCCCGCCCGCGATAGAAAAATCAAGTGATTGACAAATGAAAAAACCCTAACCTTTCATAATGTGGTATAATAGGACGGTCGTTTTGGCCTTCTGGGATACTGTACGATTTTTTCGACGTAAGTTTGTTGCTAGAGCCGCAATTATGTATAATTCCCACTATATTGGATGTAAAACAGGTCAAATAACAGCCAGGGGTACGGATATATTCACTTTTGCTCGCTGTGTTGTTGAGCGCAGCGTTTGGGAACAGCCGCACGAAAAACCAGACAAGTTGAAGCCATAATAATAATGGATTCCAAAAACATAGTACTGCCTCCTGAAGTGCAGGACAGCTGCCGCAGCGCAGCCATGCCTTTCTTCAGCATTGGCTATTACGGATGTGCCATGGATGGAACAGTTCTGTTCATGGACGCAACCGCGTTTGGCCTCTTCGACCTCTATAAAACACTTGAAAACCCTGACGCCGCGGTAGGAAAGGTGCTGGACAAATTGACCGGCGAATCCGTACACGCGGACTTGCGCGCGCAATTGAAACAAAATCAAATTGTTCGGGGATATGAATGGCCCTTGAAGCTTGACTCAGGCGAGGAACGCTGGCTTTATGAAGATGCCCGCCTGGCCAGACCCACCGGACAAGTGGCGCAGCATATTTCCGAGCCCTTTGCAGAATGCGTCATACGCAACATCACTGTGCGCAAACACAAAGAGGCGGTTTATCTCGCGGATCAACACAAGTACCAAACCATCCTGGAAACTATCCACGAAGGCTATTACGAGATGGATTTGCGGGGACACCTGACTTTTTTTAATCGCCCCCTGGCCAACATACTGGGCGTTTCGGAAGAGAAACTGATAGGTCAGAACCCCGCGGCAGTATTTCACAACGATGCCATTACGAAAGAGATGCGCCGCATCTATCTTGCGTTGCGTAATGGCGAGATATCCGACGGTTTGTTGGATTGGCAGCTGAAACGGGATGACGGTACAACAGCTGTACTCGAGGTGTCTGTAAGCCTCATGTATGACAAAGAGGGCAAACCTGGCGGCTTTCGCGGCCTCGTGCGAGACGTAACGGAACGCGTCTCCGCCGAAGAGGCCTACCGAATTGCAGAGATGCGATACAAGAATCTGTTCGAGGAAGCCAATGACATTGTTTACACACACGACTTTCAAGGCAAGTTCACTTCCCTGAATAAAGAAGGGGAACGGCTCAGCGGTTATACCCGCGAGGAAGCGTCGAAATTATCGGTATATGAAATAATCGCGCCCGAACATCGCGAAAAGGCGTTGGAGATGACGCGGCGCCGTTTGCAGGGTGAACAGGTCGGAAAGTATGAAATAGAGATACTCAGTAAGGACGGCAGCCGTATTCCTGTTGAAGTGAGCGCGGGCCTGGTTGTATATGACGGGCGTCCTATCGGGGTGCAGGGCATTGCCCGCGACATCACGGAACGACGGCGCGCTGAAGAACAACGCAAGGTTCTTGAGCAGCAGGTACAGCACGCGCAGAAACTCGAGGGGTTGGGTGTGCTTGCGGGCGGCATTGCCCATGATTTCAACAATCTACTCGTCGGCATTCTCGGAAACGCCAGTCTTGCAACCCGTCGCCTTGAAAAGGATTCACCAGTCAATATCTATTTGAAGCGGGTGGAACAGGCTGCTCAGCGCGCCGCGGAATTGACGAATCAGATGTTGGCCTATTCAGGCCGAGGCACCTTTGTGGTGCGTCCGTTGTACCTGGACAAAATAATCCGAGAAACAGTGGACCTTGCCGGGGTGGGCATATCCAAAAAGATTGTATTCACGTATGAGTTTGAAGACGATTTGCCCCCTGTTATGGGCGACGTCTCGCAAATGCACCAGGTGATGATGAACGTGATAACAAACGCCGCGGAAGCCATTGGCGATGAAGTGGGGACCATTACTATAGGCGTGCGGCGCACCACGCTCGATAACGACGACCTGACAAAGGTGTATTTCCATGCGGATCCGATACCTGGCGACTACGTATGCCTGAGCGTAAGCGATACCGGCTGCGGTATGGACGCGGAGCAGAAGAGCAAGATATTTGACCCCTTTTTCAGCACCAAATTTGCCGGACGCGGTCTTGGTCTTGCGGCGCTGCTGGGCATCGTGCGGGGCCACAAAGGCGCTGTGAATGTATACAGTGAGCCTAACCAGGGCACGGTATTTAAGCTGTTTTTCCCGGTCATGAAAAAGGAAGCGTTGGCCAAGCAACTGCCGGAAGAGGACAAGGGCCAGAAGGAAAAAGTGCTTGATGAATGGCAAACGACAGGTCTCGCGCTGATTGCCGACGACGAGGAAGCCGTGCGCGCCTTCACTCGGGAAGTCTTGCAGCGCCACGGCATGACGGTGATCACCGCCGACGACGGCAAGGAAGCCATTGCGTTGTATGAAAAGCACAAAGACAAGATACGTATTGCGCTGGTGGACTTGATGATGCCCTTTGTAAACGGACAGGAAGTACTTGAACATGTCAGGAGCGACAATCCCGACCTGCCCATCATTATCTCCAGCGGCTACAGCGAGACAGAAATTCTTGACCGATTCCGCAAGAATCCGCCAACGGACTTTCTGCAAAAACCTTATCGCGCTGTAGCGCTCTCTGCACTTTTGAAGAAGACACTGACAGATGCGAGTTCGGTAAAGGCGTAAAGAACATCCTGGCGGAGCGCTGTCTGTCATGTTTTCATGATAGCCGCAGGCGGCAATCCGCTTATACAGCCACCCATTCAACAACAGCCATGACACGATTGTTCTACATACTCTTATTATGCATGACCGCGAGCGCTGTAATTGCAGCCGAGGCGCCCGGCAATTACAGAATCCCCGAAGCGTTTCCCGAGGGGAACACACGTTCCCAACGGCCTGTGACTACAGCGGATGAAGCGCCCGCAGCCATTCTGCCCGGCGCGCCTGAAGCAGGCGCGGACAACCTTGTGGTACTACCCCCGCCTCCTAACAACGCGGACTGGCTCATCAAGCGTATGGCAGAATCCGACGGAGCAGCCCTGAGAAAACGCGCATCGGAAGTGTGGCCGGTAACAGATGCGTTCAAGGAGGATATGGATGCGTTCGGCCACGCGCTGGTTGATCCGGACGCGGCGGTGCGCGCGGCGGCGGCGGATCGCATCAAACGGCTTGAACCGGCGCAGGTATTTGGGTACGTTATGAGCGTGATGGTTGGCGGCGCCCTGGAGCGGGTACGCGCGTTGGACGCCGCATTGCCGGCGCTTCAAGCGACATTGACGCCGTTTATGCTGGAGACCCTGCGCACGGAAATCGAAACGCCTTTACACCGTCGTATTGCCGCGTATTGTCTCGGGCGCATGGGCGCGTTAAACGCCGTGGAGACACTGGGTGAATACGCCTGGAGTGATGATTATGTGTTGTCCCGGGCTTGTGTGGACGCTTTGTATGCGATAGGAACTGTGCAGACAATGCCGCAATGGATAACGCTGCTTGAACATCACGACCTCTATTGCCGACAGCTGGCCGCGCGCGCTTGCGGCGCCCTTGGCGGCCCCGAAATCTTCGAGCGACTCAGGCCAATCATCCTGGATGCAGAGGACGAACTGACTGTACAGTCAGAAGCGTTGCGCGCGCTCGGCGACCATCCCCCGGCCATGCTTTACCCATTGCTGGTGGACGTGCTTTCTGAGAATCGCCGTTTGCGGCCCATCGCGCTGCGCATGTTGCGCGAATATGCCGGCGTTGATTTCGGCTGGGACATGAATGCGTGGCGCGAGTGGCTGCGCATGTTTATGACCGGGCCGCCGCCGCCGCCGATAGTTCCCGGGCGTTAACGCTGATACCGCGGCAGGTTGCTGTCGCATCAGCAAATTCCGTTCCGTCACAAACGCGGATATTGCCTGCAAATGTTGATATGCGTCAACAATCGGTCAAACGGCGGTTGGCGCAAAAATAGCTGGTCTGGCGCACGTGTCGCGCACCGGCAAAGAAAAGCCATAACGGGATATGCGCGTTAAGGTTGCATTTTACAACGTCGTCCCCGATAATGGTAGTGAAAAGCATCGCTTGTTGTAACCTTGCAACGACGCAAACGCGTACGTCAATCCAGGAAGGAAATATGTCATGCGAAAAACTGTTGGGATACTTGTGGTTTGTTTTTGTATCGGCCTCGTTGTACTGCAAACCGCCTGCGCTGAAGATGAAGAGCGCTTGCCCGTGGGCGCCATGACCCCACCGCCCGAGGGCGAGGGCTGGATCAACCTTTTTGATCCGGAACATGCTGTTCACTGGGAAAATGTCACAGACAACCAGGAAGGTATATTCACCATTGAGGACGGCGTATTTCATATTCCCGGCCGTAAACCCACGCGCTACATTGCATGGATGGGAGACGCCTTTGGCGATTTCGAACTCTATGTGGCGTTTAAGTTGACGTCCCGCGCCAACAGCGGCGTATTCATACGAACGGACCCGGACGACCCGGTACAGGGCGGCATGGAGGTGCAGGTGTTCGAGGACCACGGCGTCCCGCCAAGCACCCAGGGCGGCGGCGCACTGTACGATGTGGCAACGCCAATGTTTAACATGGCAAAGCCGGCAGGCGAATGGAACTCCTATACCATCCGTTTTGAAGGGTCGCGTCTTGAGGTGGTGTATAATGGTTGGAAAGTGCTCGATGTGGATGTGGCGCTCATGACCATGCCTATTGGGAAATTTGATACGCCTCTGGCCTTGTTGCCGCGCCAAGGACATATCATTCTGCAGGACCACGGCGATGAGGTCTGGTTCCGCGACCTGTACATAAGGCGTCTGTAAAGGCCGCTTCACACTGCGGAAATTGGTTATGGAATTATCGCAAGAACAACGCGACTGGCTCTCACTGGCGCTGGTGCCCGGTGTTGGCACGGTGCGGTTTATACGGCTCCTTGCCCGATTCGGTACGCCCCGGCGCGTCTTGCGCGCGTCCGCCAGTGAATTGACGGACGTGGTCGGCAAGAAGCTGGCGGACCGCATCCGGCAACATGGCGCGACGGCAGACCTTGAACTGCAAGCGAGGCTGATGGACGAATTGGGGGCAACCCTTATCACCATGGACGACCCGGACTACCCGCCGCAGTTGGCTGAAATCTACGATCCGCCGCTCCTCTTGTTTGTTCGGGGCGATCTGCGCGACGAGGACCGACACGCCGTTGCTATCGTGGGCACGCGCCGCGCATCTGCTCATGGCCAGAAAATCACGCGGCAATTAGCGGCGGGACTTGCCGAGCATGGCGTCACCGTGGTCAGCGGACTCGCTGAGGGCATAGACGCCGCCGCGCACCAAGGCGCTCTCGAAGCGGGCGGCCGTACGCTCGCCATACTGGCGTCAGGATTGGACCAGGCGTCGCCTGCGCCGAATCTTCCCCTGTTGGAACGGCTCATGCGCAACGGCTGCGCAATCACGTCATTCCCCATGGGCGTTCGTGCGCTACGGGGCAATTTCCCGCAACGCAACCGCATCATCAGCGGTTTGTCTCTGGGCGTGGTGGTGGTCGAGGCGCCGCCGGGAAGTGGCGCGTTGATTACGGCGCGTTTTGCCGCCGAACAGGGGCGCGAAGTTTTCGCTGTGCCCGGCCCCGTCGGCTACGCCAACAGTCGCGGGCCCCACGAACTGATCCGGGACGGCGCAAAACTTGTTGAGTCCGTGGACGATATCCTCGTCGAGTTGAACATACCTGCTGCTGCGCGGCAGCCCCGACGACAACCCGTCCCGCTGCAGACACAGGACACGGCTCCCCAACAGGAGGCGCTTGACCTTTCAGGCAGCCCGTCGTCGCCAGGTTCGCTGCCCGAACCTTCACCCCTTCCGAGCGCAGCGGTCCCGCCCCAGTCGAAGCCCGCCTTGTCGCCTGTAGAACAGGAGATTCTCAGCGTGCTGCACGATGACGGGTCATTCGTGGATGAGATAGCGCTGGCTTGTCGCATTTCCATCTCCGAAGCGCTTTCGTCCCTTACCATGCTCGAATTAAAGGGGGTTGTACAGCAACTGAGCGGCAAACGGTTTCGCCCCAAATGAACGCGTTTCGCAAACTTGCCCAGCGCATCAGGCGCAATGAACCCCTGCCCGCACCGCTTCGCGCTCTGTTATGGGCCGCCTCTTTCGGACAGCGGTTTGGGATGTGGTTGCGATTACAGAGACGGCCTGTGAAAGTGGCGGCGTATGTGGTCAGCTACGGCAACCTCACCGCCGGCGGCGTCGGAAAAACCCCCGCTGTTATTGAACGCGCTGCCCGAGAAGCGGCCGCCGGAAAACGTGTGGCCATATTGACGCGCGGCTACGGCGGCGCGCCGGTACGTGAACCGATCGCGCTGGCCCCTGGCCAGGCCGATGCGCAAACTGTTGCGCGTTTCGGCGACGAGGCCGCACTTATCGCGCGACGTGTCCCCGGTGTATGGATTGTACGCGCCGCCAACCGTGTCGCAGGCGCGCACGTCGCCATCGAGCAGGGGTGCAACCTAATGATTATGGACGACGGGTTTCAGGCAGTGGCCCTGGCGCGAGATGAAAACATTCTGCTCATTGACGCTACAAATCCCTTTGGCAACAACTGCCTCGTACCGCGCGGCATCCTGCGTGAAGCTCCGGCGGCAATGAAACGCGCTACAGAAATAATCCTGACCCGATGCGACCAGGCGTCGGAGAACCTGGCGGCTATTGAAAAGGTCATTAACCGTTATGCGCCTGATATACCCATTCGCCGAACACAACACCGCCCTGTCGGTTTGTGGCGGGTGCGCGACGGGAGCGAGGCGCCGCTGGCGCTGCTGCGCAATGCCGCTGTTCGCGTCGTTTGCGGCATAGGCAATCCCGACGCCTTTGTTGCCCTTCTCCGTGAACTGGGCGCGCGCATCACCGAAATACATAATCTTCCCGACCACGCCGCCATACCCGAAACGCTGCTTGAGGGCTCAGCGCTCACCATAATGACAGAAAAAGACGCTATGCGCATACACAACGCGACATCTCCTGGCGCCTATGCGTTGGCCATTTGCCTTGACAGGTATGAATCGTAATACGGGTTAAAACGAAGAAGACGGCTTCGGTCAAGGCGTATCCTGGACCAAAAGCTACAAATGCCTGTCATGGCTCGTAACGCACAACGGTATATGCGGCCTGAGGCATCAGATAACAGGTGGGCTCAGAGACGCCACTGTCTCGAAAGTACCGTTGTACCTGTTGTAGGGCGTTCTCGAGCGATGGGGATTTCGACGCGCCTGTCAACGCTGTATCCTGCTCGTTCAGTTCCGTAATAAGAATGGCTTGTGGCGCTTTTTCGAGGGTGGATAGTGCGGTCTGGCCGTTAATGTCGGGACATTTCCGTAGCGCCGCAGCGACTGTTTCCGGATCGCCCATCTCGAGGTAACGGCGAAACCCGTCGCCGCCAAGCCCCTCGGACGCGGGCGCCAGCAATATGATGCGTCCGTTGGGTTTCAACGCGTTGTATGCGTTAAACAATGCTTTGTGACATTGGATAAAATTGGGCGCGTCGCTCGTGGCCGCGATAACCAGGTCGGCTTGTTCGGCAACAGAGACGCAATAGACTTCGCTGGCGAGACTGCACGCCTGACGGTGTGCGGCATTCAGTTCTCCCGCAAACACGCCGATAATAGAACCATTGCTTCCAAGCACGGTGTTTACGATAAACGTGGGTGGACGCAGTTGCGCCGCCTCGAGCAGGTCCTCCGCAACAGGGTTACCATCTAATACGCAAATCTGGACGCGTGGACCAAGGGTCGGTGCGGTGGGATGCAGGCTGCGCGCATGGTTCTGGGCGATAGTGTCCGCGCCGGCAAGGCCGGGAACAAGCGCCTTACGGCCGCCGCCGAATCCGGCAAAATAATGGGGCATCGCCGCACCGGTCAGGATAAGATGATCGCAGTCGCAAGCGCGTTGATTCAGCGTCACAACAGTACCTCGTGAAGTGACGCCCACGGCAACGAGGGCTGCGGCATCGTGTGCGTTGTGATTGTGAACGCGAGCGCGGAAACGCGCGTACAGAGACTTGCCAAGAATATGCGCCTGTTCGTCTGATGTGGCAGGACGGTGTACGCCGGTTGCTACAAGAAACGATATCCGCTGTTCACTAATTCCGCGTTCGCTTAGCCAGGAAACCAGGCGTGGCAGCGCCTCGTCTACGCCTGTATGCCGGGAAGCGTCAGATACCGCAATAGCCACTGTATCGCCGGGGCTGAACCGTTCCGATAAAGGCGCGCGCAGGCCGATGGGCGCATTTAGTGCCGCATCCAGCGCTGCGCCCGCATCGGCAAGGGCGGGACGCTGTGTCGCGCTCAGAACGCCCAGGCAACGGGCTTGGGATAATGGCGCGGATACTGTGTCCGCGCCATATTTCATGGAAACAATCATGTGTCAGAAGTCCAGGGGATTGTCTTCCACCGGCGGCAGGGTTCGATGATGCATGCACAGGCGCCATACCAGCACAAAGATGAATACGTCAAGCATCATCAACGGGACGTCGGTAACCGAAAGGAACAGTAAATTGGCAAGCATGTTGTCCGTGGCGCCGGCCATGCGCGCGCTTGCCAGGGCGTATTGGATGAAACCGATGGCAAAGGGAAACACTGCCAGAGAAAGGAGGCGTCCCAGGGGGCGCAACGCCTCGCCCAGTTCGCTCCAGTCAAGCGCGCCCCAATGCATAATGCAGGCGCCAGCAGGCATGGCCGCCACATGAGCCGCCATGATCAACAGTTCCATGAAAGCGGCGGCATCTTCGATATCCGCTCCCAGAAGACGCGTTTGAATGTCAATAAGGGTAATCAGGAAAAGATTGATGATAAACCAGATGACAAAGAACCGTTGCAGTGCGTCTTGTGTACCCTTGTATTTCCAGAGAGGAACGTCTATGGCGGCGCCTAGCTGGGCCAGAAATACGGCCTGCGCTGCGCTCGCGGCTACCGCCAGGTACAAGGCTGCCATCAGCCGCGCCGCGGCAAATAACTGGGGGTGTGCATCTTCGGAAAGGCCATGTTGCGCTGCGAAGGCAAGAAGTCGGTAGGAAATCAATGTAAGCATGATGGCAACGATATACCGCGCCACTGCGGCGCCGTGTCGCTGCATGTCCTTCAGCGCCTCTGCCGGAAGGTTCATTGTGCTTGTTCTGCTTCGTCGGGCTTCGGCGTTTCAGAGGCATTCTGTCGTTTCGTATCGGCCACATAGCTGTCTATCGCTTCCTGCTGTGTGGGCGTAATATCCGCGAACGCCGCACGAAGCAGGGTGCGATCACTTGCCAAAGCGACAGTGTCCACAATGTGCGCAAAAACCGTGAAAGGCGGCATATACTTGTCGCCAAGCGTTATTGTCACCCGCGCGTACGCATTTGTCGGCGGCGCGGAATCAAGAAGCATCGCGGCGAACCCGCCCGCGCTCAGGTTCATGAATGTACCCGACCCTTGCCGGACAGGCTCGTTCTGATACAGCCAGGTCAAAGGATCATTGATCCATTCTTCGGGCATCACAAACAGCTCTATCGAAGCGGGACGGGTATAAGCCGAGCGCTCATGGGCGCGCATTTGTAAACGTTTCATCTCAAATACATGCCCAAACATGAGCCGCACGGGATTCGAGCGGATGGCCGCAACCTCGGCGACTATCTCGTAACGGGCGTCTCCGTCATGGCAGGCGTGTATCAGGTAACCGCTGCCCGGTGAAACATCGGCCACCATCTCCGTCTTGCGCGGCGCCAGGTAGAAGTATGCGTCATTGACGCGCTTGATATAAAACTCGCGCATGGGACAACTCGCTTCATCAGCCGGCCGTGCGCTAATCTTCTTTTTTTCTTCCAAGTCAAGCGTGGATGTCCAATGCGCCCCTTCGGGCACCGTGTCAAGACCAAGCGCATCGCGAATTTCCCGCAATAATTCGCCCATCTTTTCACGTTGTGATGTTCCTGTAATCGCGTCAATCTGTTCACGAACGCAGCGATCATATTCATGCCGATACGTCAGCGCTTCGTAAGGACTGTCTGCTGCGTAACGCTTCAGCATAGCCGCCAAAACGAGCCACTGGTCCGGGGCAAGTCCTTTGACGTCCGCGTATTGCTTCGCTTCCTGCCACTCAGGCGACAACGCGGCCTGCCGATAGCGCAGCATGGCCAGGATCAAAATAAGAACAAGGACACAGCCGACTAACGCGGCAATCAGTGCAGGCGAAAGAACAACGGGCAACGATTCAAACATACTTCCACTATCCCCATGAAGTTGCGTTCATTACGGACGCGGGCCGGTATCACGGTCGCGTGCCAGCCGATATGTATTACACACTTTCTACATACAGCGCTATCATACCGAGCAACATTATACTGGATGCAGGACGTACGCGCAAGGAAAGCAAGCTACTTGACGACAAACCCCTCTTTTTCAAGGGCCTGCTTGAGTTCCGCCCGTGAAAGATTTCGATACCGCAACGCCTTACGCGTGTCAATGGTTTCCAGGTGCTCCCGCCAGCGTCTGTGATGCTCCAACTCTGCGACAACCAGCGGATCGTCTGTCTCGATAACATGCCACGTTCGCAACCGTACCTGCTTGGCGGCGCCGCGCCAATCCTTCAGCGTGACAAGTACGTTCTCTGGCAGCGGGTCACGGCTGTGGTCCAGCAGAAACGCAATAAACGCGTCTGGGTTGCGACCCTCCTGCATAGCGCGCACAAAGGAATCGCGGGTAAGACGATACACAATAACGCGGCTTGCGCTGATCCGTTCGGCAAAGGTTTCCAGCGGCACGGTCAGCAGCGGGTCCATGTCTTCCACCGCAGCGACAATTTCGTAGTTGGGCTGTACTACGAACCGGCCCGCGTGTGGAGGGTACTGCTCCGACAGCATCTCCAAATCCGTCCCTCCAAGGAGCGCGTCGCCAAGCGCTGAAACGCGGAAACAGGGCTCACCATCAACCTCACCGCGATCAATGATCCCCAGCCAGAAAAAGGTTTCTTCCATCAAGCGGGCCAGTCGCGTCTCAATGCCGCCGCTGACGCTGGGCGCCACATACTCGTAATGAGCGCCCACATGCTTGATCCGAGGCGCGTCGGATTGGTCAACAAGCGTTTTCACGTATTCCAAAAAATCCATCACACGATGCCATGAACCCGGCTTTAATTCTTCAATGGCCTGTTCAAACAAGGCGTATGCGTTCTGGCTCTCGCCTTGCGAAATCAACCAATCGCATACAAGGCGGTGACGTTGAATTCGGGACATGCCCACCACCTCCTCTATCGTCCCGCCGCGAAGCGTGTTGTCAACCCGGGCCACCCAGCCCAGACCTTCGGCAACCCACAAGCAGGTGTTCAACAATGAGTCGTCGCCCGCGGTCAACACCTTCTCCAGGCGGTTTCTGTCGCCCGCAAACAATTCGCCATCGTTACGCAGCCGGACGTGTCGCGCCGCGGTAGCCGCCGTTACCCGACATATCTGGTCTGAAAAGGCCAGTTCCTCGGCATACACCTCTTTCGGCGTGGTTTTCAGCGGCTTCAGTTTACTCGTTCCGCCGCCGGCCTCGCCCCGCATACTCTTCCTGCACGTACGCAATTCTTTTAGTAACGCCGCGGCGCGAACAAGCCGCTCTTCGGCGTCGAAGCGAAACAACTCGAAACAGGCGCAACCTTGAAATAACTCCCAAAGCGCTTGCTCAATCTCATATTCGGCGCCGCCATGCAACGCGTAAAGCTGCGAGATGTTGACAACGCCGTCCTTGGACTGCCACAGGATGTCAAACAACTCGCGGGCGGGCGACGAAAACTCGCGAGACGCTACATAGTTCAACACCGAGTCAGGATGTTTATAGATGTTGTTCAACGCCTGTTCGAACAATTCCTTTTTCGAAAGGCTGCCGCTCAGCCCAAGACGTTCCTCCAGACGCTGCAAGTCCTGGTCGGGAAGGTTGCGAATACGGTGCATCAATGCGGTTACATCGCCATGACTTTCGAGCCCCTCCAAAATGCGCTTTACCGCGTGAATCCCCTCGGGAGCAAGTCGGATTTTAGTAAGGTCGGTGTACAGCAACTTGTGATTCAGGTCAACAAGGTACTCCACTTCCTCCTCGGATAGTTCTAATTTCCGCGAAAGGAACCGAGGCGTTAAACCGGCGCGGCTTCCATGCGACAATTCCTTGGCGATCAGGAATGTCGCGCGGCTGATGCCTTCCATCGAAGCCAGTAAACTCGCGCGGTGACGCATTACAAAACAACCTCCAGAAATCAGAAACCAACCCTTGAAAAATGGAAATGAAAGCCTTCATTATAGTATATAATGGCGCTGACTGACAAGGTCGGCGCAGCGGCCGCGATCAAGGCGGCGCCGATGCCGCTGCCCGATGCGTGGGTGGTAGCCACGGAGAATGAACTGCCCCTTGGAGGGCAAACCGCTGATGGCCATTTATCGCGTGGAGAATATTGTCTTGGAAAATGTGAATCGCCAGTGGGAGAACGCGGGCGAGGCATGGGGTCGCTTCGTGGATGCGCAGGACACCGACCGCATTGACACTGGCGGCGTGGTACACAGCGGTTCGTCATCCCCGAGAACTAACCTGGATATTTGGGTATGGCGGGTCAAACATCGTCAGCGGCAGCGCGATATCATGCTTCGCGTCGTGCAACTGCGTCGCAACACCGATTAAACCTGACGCTAACCAGTATGGTATTTGCGAATCCAGCAATGATCCGTGCCGGAGAGCGCGAAGGTGTTGAGGAAGATAAAGAGGATGTTATGATTTCCGAAGACATACACGAGAGGCACGAGAGTCATGGGAGTCATGGGAGTCATGAGAGTCATGAGAGTCATGAGAGTCATGAGAGTCATGAGAGTCATGAGAGTCATGAGAGTCATGAGAGTCATGA